>JAGVMY010000144.1 GCA_020053565.1 Thermodesulfovibrionales bacterium | reverse complement strand
TTCTTGCTTCCCATCTCATAGGATAAACGTCTTCTCGTCCACGGAAGAGACTGCGAAAGAGAGTAACCTTCTCTTCGAGGGATAAGCCTTCCGCCACGGGGGCATTTGGCTTTTCTTCCGGGATGGCAATAAGCGACCTGAGCCTTTTGTTTTCTTCTCTCAGGCGAGCGCACTCTTCAAGAGCTGCATTCAGCTGTTTTGCGATGTCTTCAGATGCCATAATCCATTAATTTTTCGGGCATTACCTCTGCCGGGTTTTTCAAGCCCTGATAGGTCTAATAGGTTTTCACAAATGCATGTCTTTACACATCCAGGTTCTATAAGCAGCAGCGGATTAACAAAATCATAGTTCTATTCACTATTTACAGGCAACTTCGGCTGTCCGATCCGTCCGGGAATAAGGGTGTATTGCTTTAGCCTCTTTGCCATACCGCCTTTTAGCTTCTTCAATATCATATAGCGATTGCAGGTTCATCCAGAATTCGGGTCCGGTATTCAGGAAGCGTCCGATCTTGATAGCAGTTTCAGCTGTAATACCGCGGTTCCCTCTGATAATCTGCCCGAGCCGTGTCGGGGACAGGCCCGTTTCCTTGGCGATCCGATACACAGATATTCCCATCGGCTCCAGAAACTCTTCTTGTAAAACCTCTCCTGGATGAATGTTCTTTAAGTGTCTCATCTTTGCGCTCCTTTAATGATAATCGGTTATCTCAACCTTATAGGCGCTTCCATTTTGCCATTCAAAGCAAATACGCCACTGGTCGTTAATGCGAATGCTCCATTGCCCTTTCCTATCTCCCTTTAAAGCTTCAAGTCTGTTGTTCGGAGGTATTCTCAACATTTCAAGTGTTACTGCAGCTGCAATCATTCTAAGTTTTCGTCTTACCAGGTTGTGAAGATTTGTGGGGAGCTTGATCTTCTTTGAGAACCTCCCGAGCCATATTAATTCCGTTTCCTCGTCCCCGAAAGACAATATCATAAGACGATATTATCATTAATCGACAATAAACGTCAATAGATATAAATTTGAGGTCGAACGCGGCCACATCTAAAACATCCTGGATTTATCGGATTAGGTGTGGATGTGACTTCCTATGCAAAGGTGTTATGACCAGACAAATCCTTTCGATGTGAAACCTTCATTGTGCAACAGGAAATTTTCTCTGCAACGTTAGGGAGAACTAAACGCCCATCCCTATTTCTTGAAACTATTTCTTTGAATGGGAAAGTCGTGCCGCCACATGAGCACGTAGTGTGAGGACTTGATGAAGAAACACTCCGAACTGCCAGTATATGCAAAAATGTGAACTTCTGTGAGTACTTCATGCTTTCCGCTGGAGCACCAGACTGTTAATTTTTATGCAAAGTCTTTACAGTTTTGGCAATGCTGATGCTACAACATTTCAGGAAGAAATTATTGAGCTACGCTCATACTATGTAAAAAAATAAAGTCTTTGCTTTTACAGATTTTTTTGTACTAAAAAAGCCTAACCTCTACAATTTCGCCTTCCTGGACACCAAGCTTCCTCAATGGAATCACTGCCATTCCATCCGCTTTAATCTGTGTTGTGATGAGACCTGATTTGCCAAGTATGGGTACAGCCCATACCTCTCCGTTCCTTTCTTCAAGGGCAACTCCAATATGTTCCTCTCTCCCTGGACTTGACGAGATATTTTTTGCAATTCTTGCTTTGATAGTATGTTTTTCCTTATCAAATCTATCTTTACTTAATCCTGACAGTCTTTTAAGCACAGACTTAATAAATATCTCGAAACAGACCGTAACGGCTGCGGGATGTCCGGGAAGACCAAAGATAGGAATACCATTTACAATACCACCTATCAAAGGTTTGCCGGGCTTCAAGGATACTCCATGAAATAAGACCCCTGGTTTTCCAAGATCATTGATTACCTTCGCAGTAACATCTTTTGCTCCAACCGAACTGCCACCTGTAATTAAAACCATATCCGAGTCTTCTAAGGACTCCTGCATAACATTTCTTATGATAGTGTACTCATCTTTGAATATGCCTTTTAAAAGAGGGACAGCCCCTTCATTTAAGATTAACCCTGCAAGGTTATAAGAATTGATATCTCTTACCTGTCCGGTTTTTATGGGCTGGTCAGGAGGAACTATCTCGTCACCTGTTGAGAGTATCGAGCACTTTAGTTTCTCGTAAACGCGGATATCAGTTATACCAAGGCCTGCGAGTACCCCTATATCCTGTGGCCTCAATTTATGCCCCTTCTTTAAAATAATCTCGCCTTTCTTTGCATCTTCTCCAGCCTGTATCACATTTTCACCAGGGGCAACGGGTTTCACAACTTCCATCATCATTTCATCAATTTTCTGAGTATGTTCGAGCATCACCACTGCATCTGCACCCTTTGGAAGCATTCCACCTGTTGCAATCTTTGCTGCCTCGCCTTTCTTCAGTTCACAATCAGGCTCTTCACCCATGAGTATCTCATATCGAATATTCAGGTATGCGGGCATTCCTTCTGTGGCACCAAAAGTATCAGAGGCAGCTACTGCAAATCCATCAACTGTAGAACGGGAAAAATTGGGAAGGTCCTCTGGAGAACCGATGTCTCTTGACAGAATCCTTCCGTATGACTCAGATATTTTTAGACTTTTTTCATGAGGAAGTTTGGGAGAAAAGTTACTGAAAATGAGCTCAAGGGCATTTTCTACAGTGATAACCTCTTCTCTGCCGAGCATATCCCGCATTTTGTTTATTCACTTTTATTAAATAAATTCATTGCTTTTTCAGGTCCATCCACTATAATTGAGGTTACTGCATCTGACGCCCTTTTAATTGTTGCTTTTATTAAAAAAACCTCATCCTTTCTGAACCTTTTCAACACATAATCTTCTGCAGCAATCTCTTTATCTCTTCCGATTCCAATTTTTACTCTTATAAAATCTTTCGAACTAATGTTCTGTATTATAGATTCAACGCCTTTGTGACCTCCTGATGAACTTTTTTTTCTGATTTTTATTTTACCAATCTCCATATCGAGGTCATCATGAATAACGATAAGGTTTTCAGGCTGGACATTATGTTTGTCTAATATATCTCTCACAACAAAACCACTTCTGTTCATATAAATAAGGGGCTCAATGAGCAGAATGTGTTCGCTATCAATTGAGCCCCTTCCTATTTTATACTTCTCTTGTTTTTCCTTAAGGTCTATCCCATATCTGCATGCAATTTCCTCTGTGACCATAAAGCCGATATTGTGTCTGGTCCTTGAATATCTGCTCCCGGGATTCCCAAGACCTGCGATAACCCACATAAAATAGCCAACAGTCATTAGTCATTAGTCATCAGTCATTAATCTAAAAACTATCAACTAAAAACTACTGATTAAGCTTTCTCCTCCTCTTCTTTTTTACCCTTCTTTATAACTTCTGGCTCTGTAACTTCCGGGGTAACAACAGCCTCAGCAGGTGCTACTACTTCCTCAACAACAGGAGCTATAACATTCGCGATAACTTCTTGCGGGTCATTAAGAACTTTTATGCCTTCTCCGAGTTTCAGGTCACTCACACGGAAAGATTGTCCTATCTCAAGACCTGATATATCAAACTTGACGTGGCCCGGTATCTTATCAGGAAGACATTCAACTTCTATCTCTCTGAGCAAGTGCTGTAGTATCCCGCCGTCTCTCTTCACCCCTATTGACTCTCCAACAGGAGCGACATGTACCGTAACTTTTAACTCCTCTGTAAGCAATACCTCAAAGAAATCTGCATGGAGCAAATCACCTATAGCGGGATCTAACTGATATTCCTTCATAATGGCAAGCCTATTGGGGCTATCTGTGAATTGAAGGTTCACCATAACCTGCTCACCGGCAGTCGTATTAATAAACTGTGCAAGCTCCTTCTTTGAAATCTTTATAGGAGTAGACTCTCCACCTCTATACAGGATTGCGGGGATCATATTCTTCCTCCTCATTGACCGTGCAGCTCCCTTCCCGGTCTCTTCCCTCTTCTCTGCATTAATTGTCATACTCTCCATCTTTCCTCCTCTCTATGAGTCGTAGACTTTATAAATCGTAGCCTATACAAAAATCGAACTTATTGAGGATTCCTCATGAATCCTCTTTATTGCCTCTCCAAGAAGAGGCGCTATACTCAATACAGTAAGTTTCTTGCACTGCTCTTTTTTGCTATCAAGTGGTATCGTATTTGTGACAATCAATTCCTCTATAAATGAATTATTCAGTCCCTCAACTGCAGGACCTGAGAGTACTGCATGTGTACATGCTGCAAAAACGTGCTTAACACCTTTGTCCTTCAGGGCACCGGCAGCCTGAATAGTTGTACCACCAGTATCAACCATATCATCAAGTATAATAGCATCTTTCCCTTCCACTTCTCCTATCACATTCATCACCTGTGATACGTTTACTGCCTCGCGTCTCTTATCAACAATTGCGATTGAGCATTGAAGTCTCTTTGCAAACGCCCTTGCCCTCTCAACACCACCTGCATCAGGTGAAACAATGACAAGATTTTTAAGATCATAATTTTTCCGTATATATTCAGCAAGTACAGGTGCTGCGTAGAGATTGTCCACAGGAATATTAAAAAAACCCTGTATCTGACCAGCATGAAGATCTACAGTAAGGAGTCTATTTGTACCTGCAGCGGTTATGATGTCAGCAATAAGTTTAGCAGATATCGGAACCCTCGGTTGAACCTTCCTGTCTTGCCTCGCATATCCATAATAAGGGATAACAGCAGTTATTCTTCCTGAAGATGCCCTTTTTAAAGCATCTACAATGAGAAGAAGCTCCATAATATTGTTATTTACCGGGGTGCAGGTCGGCTGTAAAATAAAAACGTCGGTGCCTCTCACATTCTCATTAATATGCACCATAATCTCACCATCACTGAATGTTGTTACAACAGCATCTGCGACAGGTATTTCAAGGTATTCTGCAACTTCTTTTGCAAGCTCCTTATGTGCATTACCTGTAAAAAGCTTTATCCCCTCAGGCATTTTACCTCCTTTATTCTCAGTTATTAGTTTTTAGTTTACTAACAATTGTTCAATAATCATGGCTGGGGCGGGAGGATTCGAACCTCCAGATGGGAGATCCAAAGTCTCCTGACTTGCCGTTTGTCGACGCCCCAATTATAAAAGTTCAAAGTTAAGAGTTACGAGTCTAAAAAACATCTTTCATAAAAATTTGTTATTGTATTTAATTTTTAACTTATAATTTATAACTTATAACTTAAATAATTGTCTCAACCAGCCTGCACCAATGAGGCTTCATTACCCTTGCAGCCTTTTTTGCTGTATCTTTACTCTCAAAAATACCAAAGACTGTGGGACCGCTCCCGCTCATCGCAGAAATTACCGCCCCGTTTTCCAACATACTCTTTTTAATCTTGTCCACAACAGGGTATTTTTCCTTGACACCCCTTTCAAGGTCGTTCTTGAGCATAGTAACGAGAGAAGCAAAATCCTTCTTCTCAATAGCTCGACAGAACAGTTTAATATCAACAGTCTTCTTTGTCAACTCTTTCACATGTGCATAAGCCCATGCCGAGGAAATAGAGATAAAAGGGTTTACAAGGAGGATATCAATAGATGAATCAATTTTAAGAGGAGATACCCTTTCGCCTCTCCCCTCAACAATAGCAACTGGACTATTCAAAAAAAAAGGGACATCTGAACCTATTTCTGCACCAATTGAGCTTAAATCTCTATTATTTAACCCGAGCCCCCATAACAAATTCAGACCTGAAAGTGTATATGCTGCATCGCTACTCCCTCCTCCAAGCCCAGCGCCAATTGGTATGCTCTTCTTTAATGTTATCTTTATACCCTTTCTGTAAGATGTATAGTGTTTAAGAAGAGAGGCAGCCTTGTATACAAGATTATCCTTAACAGGTATAGTTAAATCACTCTCCAACTCGATGGTATCTGCATGCTCAAAGATCAGGTCATCATAAAGCCTAATGCATTGCATCAGGCTCATTATATTGTGGAAACCATCTTCCCTTTTACTAAGTACTAAAAGAAACCAATTTATCTTTGCAGGGGCCCTCAGTAACAACGCCGGCTTATTTTTTTTCGACCTCTCCATGTCCAAGTTCTTGTATCTTTTTTTCGACTCTCTCTTTAAGACCTTCTTCTTTTTCCTGAAGCTCAAGTGATTTCTCCCAGAATTCTTTTGCCCTTTCCTTAAGGCCTTTCGAGCTATATACATCTCCTATATGTTCATATATAACAGGATCATCTTTAACCATTTCAGCAGCCCTCTGGAGAATTTTCATTGCCTCGTCATAGTTGCCCATTTTGAAATAAACCCATCCAAGACTGTCTATTATATAGCCGCTATCCGGTTTGAGTTCGAGTGCCTTGTTGATAAGCAAACGTGCTTCTTCAAGATTTATGCCCTTATCTGCATAACTAAAGCCGAGGTAATTAAGTGCATCAGCATGTTTTGGGTTAATCTCGATTGTCTTTTTCAGGCTTATCACCATCTCATCGAATCTATTTGTTTTTTCGAACACTATAGCAAGATTGAAGTTTAATTCATCATAGTCTTTAAAACGGCTTAGTGCATCCTTAAAAACTACTTCTGACTTCTCATAGTCTTTTTTATGGAGATACGATATACCAAGGTAGAGATACACCTCAGGCTTATCCTTTTCAAAGCTAAGTATTTCTTCATAAATGGCGATTGCATCATCTTCCCTTTTCAGCTTTGAATATAAATATCCGAGATGGAAGAAGGCACTCAGATTTTTTGGTTCCTGTAAAATTATCTTTTTTAACTCTGAAATTGCTTCTTCATTTCTGCCTATTTCCTCAAGAGATATCGCAAGATAGTATCTTGTAGGAATATTCCCTGGTTTGGCCTCAAGTACGACTCTAAATTCTTCTATTGCCCTGTCATAGTGTCTATCTTCAAAATAGAGCATTCCAAGAATCTTATGTATATCCATATTTGCAGGTATCTGGGCACTCATTTCTTCAAATTGCTCTATTGCCTTATCTTTAGTTTTCATCTTTATATAAATTTGTGCGAGCCTTTCTCTGGCCTGGAGATTATGCGGGTTTATGTCAACTGCCCTGCTGTAATATTCTTCTGCTTTTTTCAGGTCTTCCTTCATCTCACTGATTAACCCTAAATTAATGTATGCTGCATCAAAGCTTGGTTTCTGCTCTATCGCCTTTTGGAAATACTCTGAAGCCTTTTCAACCTCACCTTTACCGATATGCGCTGAACCAAGAAAATACATTGCGGTAAAATTATCAGGGTGTTTCCTTACAAGTCTCTCGAGAATTTCGATAGTTTTATCGTATTTCTGCTCAGAAGCATAGAGTACACTTAAAAAAAGAGTTGCCTCCTGCTTATCGGGTTCCATCTCAAGAACTTTCTCATATACCTTTATTGACTCTTCAGGTCTTTTCTGACTGTTGTAAAGCTCGCCAAGGAGCATGAGTGCCGGCACATAATCATACTCTGTTTTCACAATCTCCTCAGCATTCGATATGGCCTCGGTAACCTTCCCGGCTCTGAGGAGCATATAACTAATCTGGGTCTTTAGATAAGGAGATGAAGGGTCTATCTTAAGGGCCTCGTGATAATATTCAAGCGCATCCTCCCATCTTCCTTCTCTTTCTGCGTCATAGCCAATTGCATAGAGATAATATGCATCTTTTGAAGGAACAGGCCTTTCTCCTCCTTCTCTCATCTGTTTTGTAGTGCATGAAACTGTAAGGAGAATGAAAAGAAATAAAATGGCTATTTTACTATGCATTGTTAATTATGACACAAAGATAAGATTGATAACAATATGATAAAATCCTCTATGGATTTCTTTGATATAATCTTCCCTATCAATCTCAACCCCCTGACATACAGGTGTCCTGAAGAACTTTTAGAGCATATAGAACCAGGCATGATGGTGAGTGCACCGCTTAAGAACAAAACGTTTAAGGGGATTATTTTGGGGAGGGCTTTTACCGTCCCATCTGGAGATATTAAATACATTCAGAAGGTTCATGGTGACACCCCGGTATTGAGCAGCGAGATGCTCAGTCTTCTTAAGTGGATGTCGGAATACTATCTGACAGAACAGGGTATCGTATTAAAGAATATGCTCCCTAAAGAAGCCTTTACAAAGGTAAAAGTAAGGAAAACAAAAATCCTTCCTCATGCAAAAGGGGAACGTGAGCATCATTTACTCCACATGATCACTATCAATGATAAAATAGTTTCAAGCTTTTCAGATTCAATACAAAAAAGTACTTACAGAACATTTTTACTTCATGCCCCATCCACTGTATATGAATACTCTTTTATGATAAAGATACTCACAGAAACGAAAAATGTAATCCTTCTTACACCAGAAGTCTCCTATGCCAATAACCTTTATCATCTTTTTAAAGATACTTTTGGAGAAAGGGTGTGTATTTTCCACAGCGGATTAAGCAGGGGAAAAAGATCAGAGGCGATTGAAAGAATTTCGTCAGGCTATTCTGACATTATGCTTGGTACAAGGTCTGCTGTCTTTGCTCCTATGAAAAAGGTCTCATTAATTGCTGTGCTTCATGAACAGAGCAGTTCCTACAAACAAGAGAATGGCATGCCATATAGTGGAAGAGATGTTGCAGTAATGAGGGGCTATCTCGAAAAGGCTACTGTGTTACTTTCATCGATAAGCCCATCCATCGAATCACTCTATAATTGCAGATCGGGCAAATACACCCTTTTAAAACCAATAGCAGAAATGAAAAAGCCCAGGATCAAAATAATAGATATGAGATATGAAAAACTCCTGAAGCCGAGTCTGTCAAAGACCGTTATTGATGCCTCTACAAGATATATCAAGAATGATAAAAAGGTAATGTTTGTGATAAACAGAAGAGGACACTCAACGCTCCTTCAATGCAGTGAATGTCATTACATTGTAGAGTGCCCCTATTGTAAAATTCCCCTTGTTTTTCACAAACAGAATATGTCGTTGAAATGCCACTACTGCAAATACATAGTATCAGGTGTTCCTGACATTTGTCAGAGATGCAAAGGCTATACCATGAAGTTAATCGGCGCAGGTATACAGAGGGTTCACGAAGATATTGAAGAACTCCTCGGGATAAAAACCCTCAGGCTTGATAGTGATATAGCACAGAAAAAAGCAGACATAGAAGAGTTAATTGGAGCGACATACCGGAATGACGTCAGGATAATAATCGGGACAAAATTTATGACAAAAAGGCTTGGCATTACTGATGGATTTTCAATGGCAGCTCTCTTAAATACAGATCTTTTCCTGAACCTCCCTGACTTCAGATCTGCTGAGAAGGCGTATCAGGAAATCCTGTTCATAACAGACAAAATCGCACCTCATGGTGAACTATTCATTCAAACAAGAATGCCACAGCACTATCTTTTTAACTACTTAAAAAATTATGACTACCAGTCTTTCTTCATCGAAGAACTCCAGAGGCGAAAATCACTCTCCTATCCTCCCTATTCAAGACTTTTGCTCATTAAAATTACCTGTAAGAGAGACATCTCAATGGAGATCTCAGAGGTCATTGGAAAAATAAATAAAAAAGATGTTGAAATCCTCGGGCCATCTCTATCAAGAAGCACCCGGGGAAAACACGAATTAAGGCTCCTTCTCAAATCATCTATTCGCGGAAGCCTTCACTCCATAGCCAGAATCTTTATAGAGACATTCAAAGACTCAAAAGAGGTGAAAATAAAAGCAGACGTTGACCCTATATCAATTTAGGATGTTTTGAGTTCAGAATTTCCTTTGCACGTTGGATATCATTCCTTATCTGTGTCTCCAGGCTCAGAGCATCGGGAAAGGTTCGTTCACCTCTTATCCATTCAATAAAATATATCCTTATCGTTTCACCGAGGATATCACCAGAAAAGTTGAATAGGTGCGCCTCGTAACTCACATCAGAACCACCAAATGTCGGCCTTCTGCCGATATTGACCACTCCGTCGAAGAAGCTATCTTTAACCATAACCCTTACTGCATATACACCCTCCCTTGGGACAATCACGTCAGGGGTACGTATATTTGCTGTAGGGACGTTCAAGATTTTGCTACCCCTACCAGTGCCTCGTATAACTTCTCCCTCTATTGAGTACGCTCTCCCAAGAAAGGTTGGTAACTCGTGGACCTTCCCTTTTTGAAGGATTCTTCTGATCCTGCTGCTGCTCACAACATCCCCATCAAGCTTCATACTCCTTACCACCTTGACTTTAAACCCCAATTCCCTTCCCCTTCTCCTTAAAAACTCTGTCGTTCCTTTTTTGTTCTTTCCAAAGGCATAATTCTGACCGATAACAACTTCTTTAGCCGCTATTTTCTTCACGAGCACATCCTCAATAAAAGCGTCAGGAGATAGGTCAGCAAACTCTCTCGTGAAATTTATACATAACATGACATCTATGCCGATTGCATCTAATACTCTCGCCTTCTCTTTGAATGTCGTAAGCATCTTTAATTCCTTTTCTGGCGCAAGAACCTTTACCGGATGCGGCTCAAAGGTCATAGCCATTGATGTCCCGTTCATCTCTTCAGCCATTCTGAGCACTTCGGAAATTATCTTTTGATGGCCCAGATGAACACCATCAAAATTACCTATTGTGAGAACTGTGTTATGATACCTCTTTTTTAATGCCTCGAGACCGTTTATTATCTCCATCTTCTGCCTCTTTTAAAAGTTTATTATAAATTATCTCGACCTGTTCCATTGTCTCTTCCGTCGTCCCATTGTTGTCTATGCCATAATCAGCCCTTTTGACTTTCTCCTCAATGGGAAGCTGCGCCTTCAATCTAAGAATTGCCTCTTCCCTATTAACTCCATCCTTTTCCAGACGATTCAACGCAATCTCCTCTTTTGTATATACGGTAATTGTTCTGTTAAATCTGTCCTCATATCCCCTCTCAAAAAGCAGAGGTACCTCGATCATTGCGACCTTATTCTTCCCGTTCATCTTTTCCAGGAAGTCTTTTACCCTTTCAAATACAAGAGGATGAAGTATATTTTCAATAGAATGTCTTAACGCATTGTTATTAAATATTATATCGACAACTTTTTTCTTGTTTAAACTGCCATTTTTATCAAATACCCTATCACCTAAGAGATTCCTGATTTTTCCAAGAACACTCTTCTCTTCAAGGAGTGATTCAACAATCTTATCAGCATCGATGGTAATCACGCCAAACTTCCTGAACATTGGAAGAACTGTGCTTTTCCCCATTCCATAATTACCTGTCAGTCCAACAAGAAGCATAAAAGATATTATACACTAACTTAAGTTATGGAGAGAATTGAACAGTTTTAAATCAATCGGGATGAATCATGCTCACTGAGCATGCCTGCTCTTGTAATCAACTATGGCATTCTTGAGGGCATCCGCACCGAGGTTTGAACAGTGCATCTTCTCAGGAGGCAGGCCATCAAGTTCATTCGCAATAGTTGCCTTTGATATGCTCAGAGCTTCATCAAGAGTCTTGCTTTTTACTATCTCGGTAACCATGCTACTGACTGCAATCGCAGCTCCACAACCGAATGTCTGGAACTTAGCGTCTACTATCCTGTCATCCTTAACCTTTATGTAGATCTTCATTACATCTCCACATACAGGGTTTCCTTCCATGCCTATGCCATCTGCATCGGGTATTTCACCGATATTCCTCGGATGCATAAAATGATCCATTACTTTTTCGCTATACACATTCCACCTCCGCCTTCTTATCTCCCCAGCCTTTTGCATAAGGGGACATTTCCCTAAGCCTTTGCACCACCTGCGGGAATTCTTCCAATAAATAGTCTATATCGTCATCTGTGTTCTCTCTTCCTAAACTAAATACAATTGACCCCTGGGCGAGGGCTGCAGGTATACCCATTGCAAGCAGTACAGGAGATGCCTTCAGTGCCTTTGATGTGCAGGCAGAGCCAGACGCAGCATATATACCCTTTGCTGCAAGAAGTAAAAGCATCGATTCACCTTCGATGTATTCAACACAGAAGCTTGCGTGGCCTGGAAGCCTCTCTGCAGGATGACCTGTAAGATATACATTATCTATACGTTTCATACCTTCTATCATCCTGTCTCTCAACCTTCCCGAGTGCTCCATCCTGAATGACATCTCTGCCTTTGCCAATTCTGCTGCCTTCCCCATTCCTATAATTGCAGGCACATTCTCTGTTTCTGCCCTTCTCCCGCCTTCCTGTATTCCTCCATAGATAAGAGGAACGATCCTTAGACCTTCTCTTACATAAAGAGCAGCAGCACCTTTCGGGCCATAGAACTGGTGAGCTGTCATGCTCAGAAGGTCAACACCGAGTTCTTTCACATTTAGAGGAATATTGCCTGCTGTCGCAACAGCATCAGTATGAACAATAACTTCTCGCTCTTTTGCAATTTGAGCTATTTCTCTTATAGGCTCAATCGTGCCTACCTCGCTACTTCCATGAATCACAGATATGAGAGTTGTCTCCTTTGTTATTGACTTTTTAACGCGTTCAGGGTCCACTATTCCGTATTTATCAATCGGCAAATAGGTAACGACAAATCCATTCTTCTCAAGAAAACGTGCTGAGTTCAGAATTGAATGATGTTCTGCTCTTGAAACAATTATATGATTACCTTCATTCTGCCTTGCAAGGGCTATACCCCTCATGGCAAAGTTATTCGCCTCTGCACCACTTGAGGTAAAGATTATCTCCCGGGCTTTCGCATTTATCAGTGATGCGACTTTCTCCCGTGACTTTTCTATAGCATCCTTTGCTCTTGTCCCGAGCTCGTAAATGCTGAGCGGGTTGCCAAACTCATCTTTAAAATACGGTACCATTGCTTCAAATACATCAGGATACAGGGGATTAGTCGCAACATGGTCAAAATAACATATTTTCATTTGTGCCCCCCTTTTTAATATAAAATTTATAGTAATCTCTTGAGTCCTCAAGTCCTATGAACTCATTTCCAGTTCTCGTACACCATTCGGGTATATCTTCAAGTGCCCCGTCATAATCAGTAACCACTTCGAGTACCTGTTCATCTTTAATCTCCTTTATGAGTTTCTCGAGCTGGAGCAAATGCATCGGGCACATCAAATGGACTATATCGGTCGTTCTATCTGACTTTATATTTTCTACAAATTTCATTTTCCCCTCACTTTTACTCTTTGCTTTTTTTGCTTAACGGTTCCTTCGAGCAAATCTTTCAATGTAACTGTATTCAAAAAAGCCTTAATCTTTTCTCCAAGAGACCTCCATAACAGATAGGTAACACATTTATCCACCCTCATACATCCCTTTTTAGGATCAAGGCAGGAGGCTATCGCTACCGGTCCTTCAAAAACGTTTAAAATTTCACCTATGCTGATATTTCCAGGTCTTATACTCAAAACATATCCTCCGCCAGGTCCCTTTATGCTCTTTATAAACCCTGCCTTTCTTAGTTTATTGAGTATCTGTTCAAGATAGGGAACAGAAATAGCCTGTTTTTCAGAAATTTCCTTGATTGTCACAGGCTCAGAAGGATAGCCTTTTGCTATCTCAAACATTGCCCTTACACCATACCTGCCTTTTGTAGATAATCTCAACATGCATTATAGTATAATAGTCTACTTAATTAGTCAAGTATTTATTTGACCATTATTATCAAGTATTTATAATTGAGTTAAAAATTTGTGATGAATCAGGCTATAGAGTGGTCACTTAAATACTGTCGGCTTATTTTCTGGGAATGGAGGCATACATAACGTTAAGCGAATACTACACTTACCTTTTCACCTATCGTTATGCCAAAATCTGATGAAGCACTCCCCCTGTATACAAAAAGTTCGAGGCAGTCAAAGCTATTTATTAATGAATAAAGTCCTTTGCCTTCAGTTTCTGAATAATGATTTTTAACAGGCATTTCTTTCCCTTTAACGATAACCTTGAGTCTTCCTTGCGGGTTGTTTCCATAAAGGTCTTCAATCTTTTGAGTCTTTATGTTCGTTATTGCATTCCCGAAACGGTCTATGTAAATCACTTCTCCCTCAATGATATTCCTTTCTGACACAGTCGGGGACGGTATTGGTATACTTACATAATCAGTAATCAGGTCACCAAATTTTATTATATCTATTCCCTTCGAAAGCCACGCAGCTACAGGTGCAAATATGTCCCTCCCATGGAATGTAGAACTCTCCTTGATAAAATAATGTTCCGATGTTATATGAGTAACCAGAAGGATTTCATGCTTTACGTTATAAATCTGAGAAAAAACACCGTTATCAGGACCTATAAAGCAATAGTAATCTGTTAGGACAATAATTGGTCTACGGATAGAACCAACACCTGGATCAACAACAACGACATGTATCGTTTTATGAGGAAAATATTCGAAACTCATCCCGATTGTGATGGCTGCCTCCATAATATTTTGCGGGCTTATATTATGGGTAATATCAACTATATTTACTGATGGGTTTATATTAAGCATTATACCTTTCATAATACCTACAAAAGGATCTTTAACGCCAAAGTCAGTTGTCAAGGTTATTATAGGATTAGGTTGCATTCAGACCACCTGTGAGTTCTTTGAGATTATGCAGCCCCTTTCTTCTTACATACTCCTCTATTCCTTCAATTATATCAATGGTTACCCTTGGATTCACAAAATTGGCAGTACCAATCTCCACAGCCGTTGCACCCGCGAGCATGAACTCTATTGCATCCATAGCATTCATTATACCACCGATTCCAACAACTGGAATCTTTACCGCCTTAGAGGCCTCCCAGACCATCCTTACAGCAATCGGCTTAATGGCAGGGCCTGATAGGCCACCTGTAATATTTGCAAGTTTTGGCTTCCTTGTCTCAACATCAATGGCCATCCCTGTTATAGTATTTATCAGTGATATTGCATCACTGCCAGCATCTTCTGCTACCTTTGAAAATTCTCGAATATTTGATACATTCGGGGATAATTTTGTAATCAGTACTGCTTTCTTAACTGATTGTCGTACTTTTCCTATAAGCCTTGCGAGGATCTTTTTATCAGTGCCAAAAATAATCCCGCCTTTTTTCACATTTGGACACGAAACATTTAATTCAATCCCATCCACACCTGCACCATCAAGAGCCTCTGAGAGCCTCTTATATTCCTGCATAGTATTGCCGAGTATATTCACTATAACTTTTGTGTCAAATCTCCTCAGATAAGGCAATTTCTCTTTTAAAAATCTCTTCAGGCCAACATTTTGAAGTCCAATCGCATTGAGCATCCCACAGGATGTTTCACATATCCTCGGGGACGGATTACCCTCCATTGGCTTTAATGATATTCCCTTCACTACAATAGCACCGAGTTGATTCAGGTCAACAAATTCTGAATATTCTTCACCATAGCCAAAAGTCCCTGAAGCAGTCATCACAGGGTTTTTAAGTTTAAGATGACCTATGTGAACAGTTAAATCCATAAAATCAAAATGTGGAGGATGAGGTAACCCTTTCGCTCATTCTCGGTCCCGATGAATATCGGGGCCTCCGAGGTGAATTCCGTTCCGCCTTCATGTCGGAACGGAATTCAAAACCGCTCAAGGACAACCTCATCCTCCATGTAAGAATGTTCTTTACCATATAATTTCCTCTATCAAGAATACCGGCCCCTCTTTACAGACTCTTTTATATCCATCAATTGTTTTGACAGTGCATCCAAGACATGCACCAACTCCACACGCCATATTCTCCTCAACT
>JAGVMY010000105.1 GCA_020053565.1 Thermodesulfovibrionales bacterium | reverse complement strand
CTTAACCTTAACCTCAGCCGTAGCCTTTTTTAATGTTTAGGATATCCATCATCTCTTTATAAATGGCCTGACCGATTTTAATGCCCATATCGATAAATTCCGGCCCGTAATTCTTACCAGTCTGAGTTCTGAAGGTAGTCTTAATGCTCTCTATATATCTCATATTATCTATAAAGTTTTTGTGTAACATTTCCACCGGTATCTTCAGAGAATTGAGCATCAACCATAACGTTGTGGTGAAGTTATCAGGTCCCCACCTAAACTTATCTGCATCATAGAGTGAGTCGCTGATGAGCTTGGCAATTTCGTCTTCAGGTTCAGGGAACTCTTTAAATGCCTCATGATTCCTGATGGCAGCAACGATGTATTTTTTATATCGGTCTTCCATTTTGAAATCATTGAGTATCTTTTTTGCCTCATTGCTTCCCGCGATGGTGTGGTCTTTTTCTTTACGCTTTATATCGTGAAGTAACCCTGCTATCTGTGCATACACGATAAGCTCACTTATTAACCTGCCCTCTATGTGGTGTGTCCTGCCCTCGACCTGGATGATAGACCCTGCATCAAGTGCAACTGCCTCAGCATGAGAGAGGCCATGTCCGGAGTCCAGGGATGTTTCATCCAGATAAGTGAAACATTTTCTTAACAGGGCATTTGTTTTCAAGGATTCGATGGATCTCTCTGTTTCGCCTCTGTAATCGATATAAAAAGAGGGGATACCGAGCATTTCTGCTGTTTTAAGAGCCGTTTGTTTTAGTCTTACATAAATAGGATTGCTCACTTTTTGTCCCTGTTTTCTTTAGCTTAAACAGTAAGCAACCATTGGTGTCAAGGTTGTTTTCTTTATTAAGAAACTGCTATAGCCACCTACGCATAAAAAAAGGGCAGGTTTAACCTGCCCTTTTTGTGTGTAGTGTATAGCGCTCTTTTAAAAAAGGAGCTTCCCGAAGGGGTCCACGAATATGAGGATGAGAACCACGACGAGGGTGTAAATTGCGAGGGACTCGATCATCGCCAAACCGATGATGAGGGTTGTCAATATTTTTCCCATAGCGCCTGGATTTCTGGCGATACCTTCGCACGCTCCACCAACACCAAGACCCATGCCAACACCTGTTCCAAATGCGGCAATGCCCATTCCAACAACGCAGCCGAGTGCAGCCAATGCATAGTAAAGGATGTTAGAGCTTTTTCCGGTTGCTGCAGGCTCTGCAGCAAAGCACAGAGGTGCTAAAACCAGGAGCAGCATGAGGGTTAACAGAAGTACACTCATTGTTTTCTTCATTTTTGTTCTACCTCCTTTCAAAAAGTATAGTATTAATGTGCTTCTTCTATAGCACCAGCAAGATAAAGCGTTGACAAAAGCGTAAAGACGAGAGCCTGCACTAAGCAGGTAATAATACCGATGCCGAGAACAAAACAAGGAGCAACCATAGGGAGAATAATGGCTAAGACACCGAGTATTAAATGTTTTGCTGTCATATTCCCGAATAACCGGACGGTAAGGGTGAGTGGTCTTGCAAGGTGGCTCAGAACCTCTACAAGGAAGATAATTATCATAAGCGGGAGCGCAGCAATAGAGCGAATAGGTCCGAGAAAATGTTTTATATAGCCAATACCATGAACCTTAAATCCAAAGAATTGATATATAAAAAAGACAGGGACGGCCATTGCTGCATTTGTATTTACGTTGGCAGTTGCTGAGGCAAATCCTGGTACGAGACCCATAAAATTACTGAGAAGGATGAATATAAACATCGTACCGAGAAGAGGGAAAAAGACTCTGCCCCATTTGTGGCCTATATTTTCTTCTGCCAGTTTTAACACTGCTTCAATAAGCACCTCGAAAAAATTCTGAAAACCTTCAGGAACAAGACGTAAAGATCTTCTTATAAGAAGAGCGGCAATTATCAAAATGATTGATGTGAGAATTCCATACGACACATTGTGCGGTATTTTATCGGCATTAAAAAAAACATCCATCAACAGTACTTCGTGCATATCTTGGGTACCTCCTCAGGGGAAAGATCGGTTGTTATATTATATAAGCTTCCCTGAAAAGTCAAGGGTATAAATAAAGAATTTTTTTGAAAGGATTTTGTTACTGGAATCAAGCACTTACTATAATATATTATAAAGCTCCACTATGGTTAACTGATAAGAAATACAGGATGAAAAAGAAATTTACTGAATTGAGTGAGGAAGAAAAGAAGAACATCCCTCTTTATTCCATAGGAGTCGTCGCAGAACTTATCGGGACCTCGGATCAGATTATCCGAATTTATGAAAAATATAGGTTGATAAAGCCTGCGAGGAGGAATAAAAACAGATTTTATTCAGAAAACGATATAAAATGGCTCCGTTGTCTGAGAAATCTGATACACAATAAAAAATTTGGTATTGAAGGGGTAAAGAAGCTGCTCAATTATGCACCGTGCTGGGAGATTACAAATTGTACAGATGGGAAAAGGAACAGGTGCTCTGCATATAGAGACAGGACAAAACCTTGCTGGGAACTGAATATGGCAGTATGCCGGAAGGAATCACCGGCAAAATGTGAGGGCTGTGTTGTTTTCTTATCAAGGATTGTGAAGCAAAAGGCTACATAAACTCTTTGAGCACTGCATTGAGTCTCGATTCAACAAACTCCCTTATCTCTCTGAGAGCACTTTCATCTTTTGCCTCGAACCTCATCACAAGCGCCGGCTGTGTATTTGAAGCCCTTATAAGTCCCCATCCTTTATCAAAATTTATCCTTATTCCGTCGATATCGTTGAGGGGGTAATCCATGAAAGCTTTCTTTACCCTTTCAACTACTTTGAATTTTATATCGTCAGGACATTCATATCTTATCTCAGGTGTTGAGATGCTTTCCGGGATATCCCTGAGAAGCCTTCTCATAGAATAAGGTCGTCCATTTTTAGAGAGTATCTCGAGGAGTCTCAGGCTTGCGTATATCGCATCGTCATAGCCAAAATAACGATCAGCAAAGAAGATGTGACCGCTCATTTCTCCACCCAGTACCGCACCTGTTTCCTTCATCTTGTTTTTTATGAGTGAATGGCCTGCCTTCCACATGAGAGGATTCCCTCCAAGCTTTTTTATCTCGTCGTACATTACCTGGGAACATTTAACTTCACCCACAAATGTCAGGGATTCTGCGTTCTGCATTCTGTGTTCTGCCTTCTGGTTTTTGATGATGTCTCTTGCAAATATAATCATAAGTCTGTCTCCCCATACCACGTCACCCTTGTCATCGACAACCCCTATTCTGTCGGCGTCACCATCATAGCCTATACCAATATCAGCGCCAGAGGATTTTACCTGTGAGATGAGGTCTTTTATATTATCCAATACTACAGGGTCAGGGTGGTGGTTTGGAAAGTTCCCGTCAGGTTCGCAATAAAGTTCTGTTACTTCACAGCCGAGGTCTCTCATCAGAGCTGGCGCAACAAGGCCGCCTGTACCATTGCCTGCATCAACAACGACCTTTATCCTGCCTAACGGAGCAAAATCTTTTTTCAGGTATTCTCTGTAGGCAGGAATTATTTCATATGCCCCGATGGTTCCTTCCCCGTTAATAAAATTACCCTGTTCAATTATTTGCTTTATATTCTGTATCTTTTCTCCATAGAGTGTTTCTTTTCCTGCAGAGAGTTTCATGCCATTAAATTCAGGTGGATTGTGGCTCCCGGTGATCATCACTCCGCCGTCAACAGGAAGATGAAAGAGAGAAAAGTATTGTAAAGGGGTCGGGCATACTCCAATGTCTACCACATCAATGCCGCTTTTAAGGAGTCCACGTGATAATGCATGAAAGAGAGAAATGGAACTCAGGCGGACATCTCTTCCGATGCTTATTTTTATTTTTTCTTTTTGAAGGGTGTTCCTGAGATAAAATGCAAATGCCCTTCCTGTCTTTTCGATAACTTCTTCAGTGAGATCTTTTCCCCATATTCCTCTTATATCATATTCTCTGAAGATTGCAGGATTTATCGTGATTCCTTCTTCCTTTTTCGTATGCTCAACGAGTCGTAACCTCTCTCTATTTCATAAACGGAGGTGGTGAGAAAGTCGGGTCAATTATGTAGGCATCATTGAAGTATTTCATTGCCTCGGCATGGTTCTTCAGCTTATAGTTGGCATAACCGAGAAGGTAGTAAGTATAGGGGTCAGGTTTTTTCTCTACATAAACCGTCAGATATTTCACAACGTTCTTGAAGTCTTTCTGAGCATAGGCGTCAAGAGCCTTATTATAAGAGCCTTCTTGTGCAAAGGCAGATGCAGCGATAAAAATGATGACAACAATGCTAAGGATAAATCTTACTCCCCACTTTTTATTTCTTAATCTCATATCACCCTCCTAATCAAAATTAAGATTTGTTTGTTCCTCCCTTATCTTCCATTGAGAGGTAGATGGAGCAAACTGTTTTGGCTCCGTACCTTTCTTGAAATATTCTTTTATACCAGCCCCTTCAACCTTTGAGAGAAGACCTGTTGCTGGATCTATCGTGAAACTTACTATCCCGTCTTCAGGTTGGGAGAATTCTTCAGAGTCACCTTTTGCAACATCCTTCATGAAGGATACCCATATAGGTGATGCGGCTCGTGCACCTGTCTCCTGAGGTCCGAGAGGTCTCATATCGTCAAAACCGACCCAGACAACAGCAACTAAATCTGGCGTATACCCTACAAACCATGCATCTCTGTACTCGTTTGTTGTTCCTGTTTTTCCCGCGACAGGACGACCAAGTGACTTTGCTCTCCATCCTGTCCCATATTTTACAACATCCTGCATCATCGAGGTAATCAGAAATGCAGTCTGTGGGCTTATTGCCTGTTCTGCCTCTGGTTCATTGCTTTCGAGAATCATTCCCTTTGGATCCATGATATATTTTATTGCGATAGGTTTCACCCTCATTCCGTTACTCGCAAACACATTATACGTTGATGCAAGTTCCAGTGGAGTAATGCTTATAGAACCAAGTGCAATAGTCAGGTCTCTCGGCATTTCTCTCTGGATACCTAATGTCCTTGCAAAGTCTATCACAGTTTTTATTCCCATTGACTCAACTAATTTTACGGTGACCACATTCCTTGAATATGCGAGAGCCTCTCTCAGACGTGTCAGTCCGTAAAATTTATGGTCATAGTTTTCCGGGCTCCAATCACCTTTTGGCCCACCGGGGTACGTTACAGGTTCATCCGCTATCGTGCTTGCAGGAGTAAATCCGTGGTCCATAGCAGCTGCGTAGATAATCGGCTTGAATGCTGAACCGGGCTGGCGTTTTGCAAATACAGCTCTATTAAATTCGCTTCGTGTAAAATCATATCCACCGAGAAGTGCCCTGATAAATCCTGTGTGCGGCTCTAATGCAACAACAGCGCCCTCTCCCTCTGGCACCTGTTCAAGCGAAAGCTGGGCATTAG
>JAGVMY010000165.1 GCA_020053565.1 Thermodesulfovibrionales bacterium | reverse complement strand
GCAATTGAACGCGATAATTTCAATATTCTCGTATATGCCCGTGCACTGAGGCCGAGTTTATGCAGGGCAGTTTCAAGGAGAGATTGTGCATCTGGCTTGAGTTTACAATATTTTTTTATATGTCTTGTCTTCATCTGTCCATTCGAATAAATTTTCTTATCATCCTTAAAACGTTCAAGTTGAACATCTCTCGCAGCAGCAACCCTTTTTCTTATGTCTTCAGATTTTTCTCCTGAATATTCAGTAGTCAATTCTTTATAGGGCACTGCAGGCACCTCTATATGAATGTCGATTCTGTCAAGAAGCGGACCTGAAACCCTGTGCCGGTAACGATGTATCTGGCCAGGTGTGCATGTGCATTGATGCCTGCTGTCTCCAAAATATCCGCAGGGACAGGGATTCATGGCAGCAACGAGCATGAAGCAGGCTGGATAGGTGATGGATGCGACAGCCCTTGAGACTGTCACTTCTTCATTTTCAAGTGGTTGTCTTAAAACTTCAAGTACGTTTCTTTTAAATTCCGGAAGCTCGTCTAAAAAGAGGACTCCATTATTGGCAAGACTCACCTCTCCTGGTTTCGGGATCTGCCCGCCGCCAATTAATGCAACATCAGATATTGTGTGATGCGGTGAACGAAAAGGTCTTATTGCGAGGAGAGGTTGTCCATCCCTGAGCAGGCCAACAACACTATGTATCCTTGTTGTCTCTAATGCTTCATCAAATGTCATACCTGGAAGTATTGTTGAAAGCCTTTTTGCAAGCATTGTTTTACCTGAACCAGGAGGGCCGATCATCAACACATTATGCCCGCCTGCAGCAGCAACCTCAAGTGACCTTTTTGCATGTTCCTGTCCTTTGACCTCGAAGAAATCGTCTTCGTAGATTGAGTTTTCTTCCATTGCCTTATGAACATCCACCTCAAAAGGTTTTTTAAGATTGTTATCCCTCAAAAATTCAATAACCTCAGGAAGGCTCTTTATTCCAAATACAGGTATGTCTTTCACAACTGCTGCCTCGGGAGCATTCTCCTCCGGGAGAATTAATCCTTTTAAACCGAGTTCCTTTGCTCTCAAGGCCATTGATAAAGCACCCTTTACCGGCTTTATCTTTCCATCAAGTGAGAGCTCACCGGTGAGGAGATAACTTTTCACTGAATCTAATTCAATCACACCTTCAGCGGCGATAATCCCAATTGCAATAGGGAGGTCAAAAGCAGAGCCTTCTTTTTTTAAATCAGCAGGGGCAAGATTAACGGTGATCTGCTTAAGCGGGAAATTAAATCCGATATTTTTGAGCGCAGCTCTCACTCTGTCTCTCGATTCCTTGACTGCAGCATCAGGCAGACCGACCATCGAGAAGTGAGGAAGACCCCTCGATGAGATATCCACCTCAACTTCAACAGGATGGGCTTCAATTCCAATGATACTTGCACTGAGAATCTTCGATAACATGTAGATAATTATATTTTTATCTGTTTGGAAATGCAATATGGTAAAATTAAATGTTATACAATTTTTTAAGGAGATTAAATGGTAAAGGTACAGGTAAGCATAGAAGAGGAGATGAAGGTTTCCTATCTTGATTACGCAATGAGCGTAATCATCGGGAGGGCACTTCCTGAAGTGAGAGACGGGCTGAAGCCTGTCCAGAGGAGAATACTCTATGCGATGTTCAGGGAAGGTCTTCTTTCCGGGAAAAAATATTCGAAATCTGCTGGCGTAGTAGGTGAGGTATTAAAGAAATACCATCCGCACGGTGATACAGCGGTTTATGATGCGCTTGTGAGACTCGCCCAGGATTTCAATATGCGATACACTCTTGTGGATGGACAGGGGAATTTTGGCTCTATTGATGGAGACCCGGCAGCTGCGTATAGATATACAGAAGCAAGGCTCGCAGCGCTTGCGGAAGAGCTCCTTGCAGACATAGATAAAGAGACTGTTGATTTTATCCCGAATTTTGATGAGACAACAGAAGAACCTGTTGTATTGCCGTCAAGAATCCCGAATTTATTCATTAACGGCTCATCTGGCATTGCAGTGGGTATGGCTACAAATATACCACCCCATAACCTTGGAGAAGTAATAGACGGGCTTATGATGTTACTCGAAGATCCAGATGCAGGGATGAAAGACCTGATGTCTGTCATCCCTGGGCCTGATTTTCCAACAGCAGGCATCATCCACGGCACTGATGGAATTGTGCATGCCTATAATGAAGGGAGGGGGCTTATAAAGATCAGGGCTAAGGCGAGGATCGAGCGTGAGCATAGAGGTGGAGAGAATATTATCATTACAGAGCTTCCCTATCAGGTAAACAAAGCACGGTTAATAGAGAAGATTGCTGAGCTTGTAAGAGAAAAGAAGATCGAGGGCATATCTGAAATCAGAGACGAGTCTGACAGAGACGGTATCAGGGTTGTACTGGAACTGAAAAGGGGTGAAATGGCACAAGTAATCCTGAATAACCTCTATAAGCATACACAGATGGAGACCACCTTCGGGATAATCATGCTCGCACTTGTTGGTGGCCAGCCCAGGGTATTGGGCTTAAAGAAAATCCTCAACTATTTTTTACAGCATAGACGGGATGTCGTTCTAAGAAGATCACGTTTTGAACTCAGAAAGGCTGAGGAAAGGGCGCATATCCTCGAAGGATTAAAGATTGCCCTGGACCACCTTGATGAGATAATAGCACTTATCAGAAAGTCGAAGACACCTGACGAGGCAAAGACTGCTTTAGTAAGGAATTATCCATTATCAGAGATTCAGGCACAGGCAATCCTTGATATGAAACTCCAGAGACTTACCGG
>JAGVMY010000181.1 GCA_020053565.1 Thermodesulfovibrionales bacterium | reverse complement strand
TGCTAAGCGGACTCATTCTTATCCAACGTGATGAAGAGCGCAACTGGGCATGCCTTGTTTTGAGTAAACCCCGTACCTCACTCTAAAGGAGAAGTACCATATGAGATTGAGTCCATTCCATCGGGCAGGTCCCAATTATGCTCATTGACAGCGTTATGAGTTTTATGTTTCAATAATATTGCTTTTAAAAATGGCCCTGTGAGGCCGGAAAGGCAAAGGAGTCAGCGTGAGCTGCAAAAATTCAGATAGCCAATAAGCCTTCCACTCAGTATGAGGGGAAGGCTTTTTTATGGGGTATTCATACTATGCCAAAAGAACTCATGAACAAAAAAGATATTGACAGGGCTTTAATGAGGATGGCGCATGAAATAATTGAAAAGAACAAGGGAACAGAGAAACTCTGTCTTGTTGGCATCCAGAGAGGTGGAGTACATCTTGCAAAAAGGCTTGCCTCAAAAATAAAGCAGATCGAAAAAAAGAGCATACCTGTTGGCTTACTCGATATCGCACTTTACAGGGATGACCTGAATATACGAAAGGAGCAGCCTGTTGTCAGGAGGACCGAGGTTCCATGTGAGATAACAGATTTGAAGATTATACTCGTGGATGATGTCCTCTTTACAGGGAGATCAATAAGGGCAGCAATGGATGCATTGATGGACCTCGGAAGACCCGCGTGTATCCAGCTTGCAGTTCTGATTGACAGAGGACACCGTGAACTTCCGATTAAGGCTGATTATGTGGGGAAAAATATGCCTACCGCATTGAGTGAGACAGTTCAGGTGCAGCTTAAGGAAGAAGGGTCGGAAGACAGGGTAATACTCGAAAAAAAATAGGCAGTGAGGGGTAAAGCATGTTAAATAAAAAAGACCTACTTGGCATAAAGGAACTCTCTGTGGAAGAGATAAACCTTATCCTTGATACAGCCGCAGGGTTCAAGGACGTGCTTAAAAGAGATATAAAAAAGGTTCCCACCCTGCGTGGGAAGACTGCGGTTAACCTCTTTTTTGAACCTTCAACCAGGACAAGGACGTCTTTCGAACTTGCAGCAAAGAGGCTCAGTACAGATGTGATAAACTTCTCTGTACCAACAAGCAGTGTTGTCAAAGGAGAAAGCCTCATTGATACAGCCCTCACTGTTCAAGCCCTCGGTGCAGATTTTATCATAATAAGGCATTCCTCATCAGGGGTACCTCATCTTCTTGCAAAGAAGCTTGTGGCCTCCGTGATCAATGCAGGTGACGGGACAAATGAGCATCCTACCCAGGCACTTCTCGACGCCTTCACTATAAAAGAAAAGAAAGGAAAAATTGAAGGACTTAAGATTGCAATTGTAGGAGACATCACTCATAGCAGGGTTGCAAAATCAAATATCTATAGCCTGAAAAAGCTTGGTGCGATGGTAAGGTTGATTGGACCCCCAACCTTGATACCGAAGGAGATTGAAGGCATTGGTGTTAAGGTTTTCCACGATATGGATGTCGGCCTGAAAGATGTGAATGTAGTAATGATGCTCAGGATACAGATGGAGAGGCAGGGCAAAGGGTTTTTCCCGTCCACAGAAGAATATTTCAAGAACTGGGGACTCACACCGGAAAGACTTTCCCTTGCAAAGGGTGATGTGATCGTCATGCACCCTGGTCCTATGAACCGCGGAATCGAAATTACCTCAGAGATTGCGGATGGCCCGCAATCAGTAATTCTTGAGCAGGTGACTAACGGCATTGCTGTCAGAATGGCAGTGATGTATCTCCTTTCAGGAGTAAAAAGATGAATATTGTCATAAAAAACGGACATATTGTCGACCCTTCCCAGAAAATTGACGGAATTGGTGATATGGTGATTGAAGATGGGAAGATAAAAGAAATCATAAGTCATAAGTCAAAAGTCAAAAGTCAGCAGAAAAATCCCCCCACTCCCCCCTTTACTAAAGGGGGGAGTGGGGGGATTAAAGACCTTGAACTCAGAACTATCAATGCAGAGGGGCGTGTGGTTATCCCGGGACTTATTGACATGCATGCGCATTTGAGGGAACCTGGTTTCGAATATAAGGAGACAATAAAAACAGGAACTGCTGCTGCTGTCAGAGGTGGTTTTACAACAGTCTGCTGTATGCCAAACACCTACCCTGTGAACGATAACGCAAGTGTCACAGAATTCATTATACGAAAGGCTGCACGTGAAGGCTTATGCACTGTTTATCCAATTGGTGCAATAACCAAAGGCCAGAAAGGCGAAGAGCTCGCAGAGATGGGTGCAATGAGGAATGAGGGATGTATTGCATTTTCTGATGATGGATATCCGGTGATGAACAGCCTGATGATGAGAAGGGCATTTGAGTATTCAAAATCATTTGGTGTACCGATAATCTCTCACTGCGAGGATTTGACACTCTCTGAAGGCGGGGTGATGAACGAAGGCTTACTGTCTGTGACACTCGGACTCAAAGGTATTCCATCTGAAGCAGAAAAGATAATAGTGTACAGAGATATCATGTTAGCAGAACTTACCGGCGGAAAGCTCCATGTTGCTCATGTATCAACAGAGGGATCAGTAGAGTTAATAAGGGATGCAAAGAAGCGGGGAACACCTGTTACTGCAGAGACGTGCCCCCATTATTTTAGTCTCACGGAAGATGCGGTAAGAGATTATGATACAAACGCAAAAGTGAATCCTCCTCTGCGGACCAAAAGAGATATAGATGCCGTAAAAGAAGGGTTACAAGATGGCACAATTGATGTGATTGCAACTGACCATGCACCACATCACAGAGATGAAAAACTCAAGGAATTTGACCTTGCACCATCAGGCATCTCAGGCCTTGATACAGCGCTGAGTTTAAGTATAAGGCTTGTTGAGGAAGGGGTTTTAACCATGAGCCAGCTCATAGAGAAGATGGCTTTGAATCCATCAAGGATTCTTGGTCTTCCACTTTATGGTTTAAAAGGTATGCTAAGGCCAGGTGCTGATGCTGATATCATAATAATAGATATGAAAAAAGAGGTCAGGATTGAAGCTTCAAAATTTGTTTCAAAGGGGAAGAATACACCTTTCGATGGATGGATGCTGAAAGGGATACCTGTTGTGACGATTTCAAGAGGAAGGATATACGAATGGCAGTAAACCCTATTAGAAACTTCGGGAGGAGCTTTAACCCAGACCCTGGACACGCTAAAAGAAATGTTTCTAACAGGGTAAAGGCATTGCTTGTCCTCTCAGATGGGGTTGTGTTTGAAGGAGAAAACTTCGGTGCTGAAGGTGAAACGATAGGTGAAATAGTATTCAATACCTCAATGACAGGCTACCAGGAAATACTGACAGACCCCTCATATAAGGGACAGATTGTTACCATGACATACCCTCAGATAGGAAATTATGGTGTCAATGCCGATGATAGAGAATCACTCGAAGGGCCAAAGGTTGAAGGATTTATCGTAAAAGAATATCTTGATTTTCCGAGTAACTGGCGGGCGGAAAATATCAAATATCAAATATCAAATATCAAAATTATACATTCATTAGGAAATTATTTAAAAGAATTTGGAATTGTTGGAATTGAGGGGATAGATACAAGAGCACTTACACGACACTTAAGAGACCACGGTTCACAGATGGGAATAATTTCAACAATTGACCATAACCCTGAAAGCTTGCTTGAAAAGGTGAGAAAACATCCCGGAATTGTAGGTATCGACCTTGTTAAAGACGTTACACAAAAAAAGGCATATTCATGGAGAGATAAAGTTTGGAAATGGCAGCCTGCTCCACAAGAAGTTCAAGGTTCGATGTCTAATGTTCAAAGTTACAAAAACTCATTACCCATTACCCATTACCCATCACTAAAAAAGGTTGTTGTCTACGACTTTGGAGTGAAGCTCAGTATTCTGAGAAACCTTGTGGATGCGCTTTTTGATGTGAGTGTTGTACCTGCACAGACACCTGCTGAGGAAATTCTTGATATGAACCCTGACGGGATACTTTTAAGCAACGGTCCTGGAGATCCCGAGGCGGTGAAATACGCCATTGAGAACACAAAAAAACTTATTGGTAAAAAACCCGTGTTCGGTATATGCCTTGGTCATCAGATATTAGGACTTGCAATGGGGGGAAGGACATATAAACTTAAGTTTGGTCATCACGGGGGAAATCACCCTGTAATGGATCTCAAGACCGAGAAAGTCCAGATAACCGCTCAAAACCATAACTTTTGCGTTGACATAAAAAGCCTGAAAGGACAGGTGGAGCTCACCCATAAAAATCTTTATGATGGTACAGAGGAGGGCATGAGACATGTTGAACTGCCGATATTCTCTGTCCAGTATCATCCTGAGGCAGGTCCGGGACCGAATGATGCCCTCTCTCTTTTTACACAATTCAGGGAGATGATAGAAGGGAGAAATTAGATGCTCAGAGAAATAAAATCAGGAATCTACCATCTTCTCCATCCAATTGAGTAAACACAGAGTTTTATCCTGAGATTACTTTGTCCAGATACATGTCGGGACTCGCAATGACTATAAAAGACAGCAGATTAAAGTGACTTAAATGCCTAAAAGAACCGACATCAAGAAAATATTACTTATTGGCTCTGGCCCTATTATCATAGGCCAAGCATGTGAGTTTGACTATTCAGGGACTCAGGCGTGTAAGGCACTCCGTGAAGAAGGATACAAGGTTGTACTCGTCAACTCAAATCCTGCAACAATCATGACAGACCCTGAAATGGCTGATGCAACATATATTGAGCCATTAACTGCTGATATTCTTGAATTGATCATAAAGAAAGAAAGGCCAGATGCCCTTCTTCCTACAATGGGTGGTCAGACTGCTTTGAATTTAGCTGTTGAGCTTGCCGAGGGAGGGATTCTTGATACGTATGGAGTCGAGCTGATTGGCGCAAAGCTCGATGCAATAAAAAAAGCAGAGGACAGGGAACTTTTTAAAGATGCTATGACAAAAATAGGATTAGAAGTTCCAAG
>JAGVMY010000075.1 GCA_020053565.1 Thermodesulfovibrionales bacterium | reverse complement strand
CTGAGGAAGCAAGTGCCCGATGGAGGGCGTATAAGACAGGCAAAGTAGAAACCGTTTCTTATGAACAGGTTATGAAAAAGCATCACGCCAAATGAAAGTCCGCTTTCATGCTCGGAGATAGAACCTGACCTTAGACGCTGCCTGCTTACTCGATTCCCTTATGGAATTATTTACGGCATTGATTCAGATACAATTATTGTAATAGCTGTTGCGCATCTTCATAGAAAACCCAGATATTGGATTGACAGACTTCCTAATGAAATCAAATAGATACTAACGAAAAAAGACTCAGCGACCATAGAGAAAGAAAGGACAAGCTCATTATCCGGCGGGCAGAGGGAAGGAGATTGCATACGGCTCGTAGAAAGATTGTCTATGACTCATAGAGTGGAGGGGTGAGGGTGAATGAGAAAGCAAGGAGTGTGTAAGTTTGTTATGATAGTAAAAAGGGATTTGAATTGCTGAATATTTTAAAACAGGAGAGAGGTTTATGAGATGAATAAATTAATTGAGAGAATAGTAAGCGACCCGAATATATGCAGTGGCAAGCCTTGTATAAAAGGGACAAGAATTCCCGTACACATAATACTTGATCTTCTTGCTGCTGGAGAAAATTTTGAAGGGATTAAGAAGGCATATCCAAATATCACTGACGAAGATATCAGGGCGTGCCTGAACTATGCCTCAGTTCTTGCTGATGAAGAAGCAGGAGTTACTGCTTGACTCTCATCGACCAAATCCTTACTGCCAAACAAAAAGCCTCGATAAAGGCATTATAATAAAGCAGGAATGAACACCTAAAGATAATTATGTTGTGTTTAACAATATTTATTTTTTTAATTTGTTTGGTAACTCCTTCAATGGCAGAGTCAACAGAGTATGAGATGTTAACATTGCTCCCAAATGAAATTCATGGGTGGAAGGCTCATGGGAAAGCTAAAATATACGATAGAGAAACAATCTACGACTATATGGATGGGGCAGGAGAGATATACCTCACCTATGGGTATAAAGGGCTTATAGTAAAACGGTATGCAAAAGCATCAGGGCCAGAAATTATTGTTGAAATATTTGATATGGGTTCTCCGGAAGATGCCTTTGGGATATTCAGCCATGGCCAGGGGAGAGAAACTAAAAGTGCAGAAATCGGGCAGGATTCAGAATACAAAGGTGGTCTTCTTTGCTTCTGGAAAAATAAATTTTTTATTTGTATCCGTGGAGAGCGAGAAACACCACAGGTAAAAAAGGCAGTTCTGGCTCTGGGCAGGTTAATTTCAAAGGCGATAGAAGCAAAAGGGGAAAAACCAGAGCTTCTCAAATATCTACCAGAAGATGAGTTATTGGAAAAAGACCTTCGCTATTTTCACAAACATGAAATTCTAAACTATCACTACTTTGTTGCAGATAAGAACATTCTTCACCTTGACGAGTATTCAAAGGCAGTACTTGCACTATATAAAGACGACAAAAGCTATCTCCTTTTAGTGCAATATCAGAATATAGAACTTGCGAATGCAGCCCTTGAGAGCTTTATGAAAGTTTATATGCCTGATGCAGGACAAAAAGGTGTGATACAGACAGAAAATAGAAAATGGACAGCGGCAACATTACACCAGAATTTTTTAATAATAGTCTTTGATGCCCTTGACAAGGCTGAAGCATCTTCAAAGATTGAGGTTGTAAGGAAAAGGCTGAGATGAAAAACAAGATTATCACACGCCGTGATTTTCTGAGAGGGAGTGTTGCTACTACCTTGGCAGTTACGATGGGTTTATCTCTTGAAATAAAGGCAGAGGCAGAGGTGAAAAAAAAGACAAAGGTAGTCCTTATCAGGGATGCGGATATCATTGATAGAAAAGGGCATATCAATCCAAAGGTAATTCAGCGTATGCTCGATAAAGCTGTTACCGCATTGGTTGGCAAGGAAGATCCTGTTAAAGCATGGAAATACTTGGTTAAGCCTCATGATATCGTTGGGATCAAAAGCAATGTATGGGGACCGCTGCCAACACCAACAGAGGTGGAAAGTACTTTAAAGAGGCGTAGTATAGATGCAGGTGTGCCTGAAGGGAACATTGGTATTGATGATCGGGGTGTGTTAAAAAACCGTATATTTCTTAACTCTACTGCGCTCATTAATGTACGACCATTTAGAACACACCACTGGTCAGGAGTGGGCGGATGTATCAAAAACTATATCATGTTTGCTTCATGGCCTCCTCTTTACCATCCTGATTCCTGCTCAGATCTGGGTGCAGTATGGAAATTACCAATCGTAAAGGATAAAACAAGATTGAATGTTCTGGTAATGCTCAATCCTCTTTTTCATGGAATTGGTGTACATCATTTTGACTCGACATATACGTGGTCTTATAAAGGTATTTTGGTAGGAACAGACCCTGTCGCATTAGATGCAGTGGGCTTAAAAATATTTGAACTTAAACGTAGAGCATATTTTGGTGAAGATATACCTTTAAAACCATCTGCCAAACATATAGCTATTGCTGACATAAAACATAAACTCGGCACAAGCGATCTCAAAGAAATAGAGCTTTTGAAATTAGGCTGGATGGAAGAAGTACTTATCTGAGAAATAGACAGGAAGCATCTTTTTAAAAATAGTGTTCAATTTGTAATTTCTTTATATTTGTGATAATTTTATTAATAAATATATAAAATAAACGGCCTGTAATAATTGATTTGTGATAAAGGGTGCAAGATGGATCGCAGGGAATTTCTTAAATTAGCAGCAATCACTGGAGCTGGGCTTTCAATTCCGAATGGTTTAAATACAGTTATGAACACTCTTGAGGCATCAGAGAAGATTGACCTCGTTGTTGCACATGGGGTATCACCTACAGAGATTATCAGGGCCGCAATAGATGCACTCGGTAGGATGAAGAAATTTGTCTCGAGAGGCGATATTGTAGTGATAAAACCCAATATTGGATGGGATAGGCTGCCTGAGCAAGCAGCAAATACAAACCCGGAAGTGGTTGCAACTGTGGTAAAGCTCTGTTATGAATCAGGCGCAAAAAAGGTGAAAGTATTCGACAGACCCTGTAACGACCCGAGGAGATGCTATAAACAGAGTGGTATTGCTGATGCTGCAACTGCAGCAGGTGCAGAGGTCAGTTATATTGATGACAGGAAGTTCAAGGATGTAAAAATACCAAATGGCCTTGCAATTAAATCATGGCCGCTCTATACCGAGTTATTGGAAGCAGACAAGATTATAAATGTTCCCATTGCAAAACATCATGGCCTCTCAAAGCTCACATTGTCAATGAAAAACTGGATGGGGGTGATGGGTGGTTCGAGGAATAAGATACACCAGAGGCTTGACGAGAGCCTTGTTGACCTTGCGACAGTTATTAAACCGAATCTTACTATCCTTGATGCAGTTCGCATCCTGACCGCAAATGGTCCTCAGGGTGGAAATATTGAGGACGTGAAAAAACTGAATATGGTTATTGCCGGAATTGACCAGGTTGCAATTGACTCTTATGGTGCTACTCTCTTTGGTATGAAGGGGAGCGATCTTGGATATGTGAGGATTGCAGATAAGGCAGGCCTTGGAAGAATGGACCTCTCAAAATTAAAGATTAAGAGAATAAATATCTAATCAGATACTCTGTCCTGCCTGTTTGTTAAATTTAAGAACGATGCGGGTTAAAATGCAGAACCTTCGAAGGATTTCACAGGGTATATTCTTACTTATATTTTTGTTTCTGTTTTTACAGACAGAATCAAAAGGTGAGGATGAACTTGGTTATCCTGTCAAAATTTTTCTTGATTTTGACCCCCTTATATTTTTTACTACACTTTTTTCTGCACATGCTGTTGCAGGTGCTTTTTACTTTTCCCTTATTATCATTATTCTTACGATAATCTTTGGGAAGGTATTCTGCGGTTGGATCTGTCCTCTCGGAACTCTCAACAACATGATAGGTTATCTGAGGAAGAAAAGTATTAATGAGGCAAGCAGAGACTGGTACCGAATGAAATATTATATTTTGATATTCCTCATTGTATCTTCTTTATTTACACTTCAGCTTGTAGGTATTATGGATCCCCTATCGCTTCTTATCAGGTCATTCTCTGTGAGTGTATTCCCGTTATTTAATTACAGCATAAGAACAGTATTTGACATTCTGTATGATTTGAATATAAGAGGTTTAGTTGATATTTTAGAATCTCTTTATTCTATCCTGAAAAAGAGCGTTCTTTCATTCCAACAGCCCTTTTACTATCAGAGTGTATTTATAGGCATTTTGTTCTTTCTCGTACTTGGTCTGAACCTTGTGGAAAGAAGGTTCTGGTGCAGGTATCTCTGTCCACTTGGAGCTCTTCTCGGAATTCTGTCGAGATATTCACTCCTTAAAAGATCAGTGAGTGAAGGATGCACTTCATGTGAGGCATGTGCTTCAGTTTGCCAGGGTAATGCTGCACCTGACAAAAGAGAAAACTGGAGAAATACAGAGTGTTTCTATTGCTGGAATTGTGATGACGTCTGTCCTGAGAATGCAGTGAGTTTTGGATTTGCCACAAAGAGAGCTGCTGCAGCAATGGATCTTGGGAGAAGAAGGGTGATTGTCTCGATGCTCTCTGGTGCGGGAGCGGTCCCTTTATTAAGGACAGCACCTCTTTCCAGATCGGGTTTTTCAAATCCAAAACTCATCAGGCCACCAGGGTCACTTGAAGAAAAAGAATTTTTAAAAAGATGTGTCAAATGTGGAGAGTGCATGAAGGTATGTATTACCAATGGACTCCAGCCCACACTTCTCGAGGCAGGTCTTGAAGGGATATGGTCACCTCTGCTTATTCCAAAGATAGGATACTGTGAATACAGATGTACACTCTGTGGTCAAGTCTGTCCGACAGGAGCAATAAAAAAATTAGCAATAAAAGAGAAGGTTAAGGTAAAGATAGGGCTTGCCATGATTGACAAGGGGAGATGTCTGCCTTATGCGCATGCGACACCGTGCATAGTTTGTGAGGAGGTTTGTCCCACCCCAAAGAAAGCTATATGGTTTGAAAATGCAAAAGTAAAGGACAGGGATGGGAAGGAGTTTGTTATCAAACAGCCAAGGATTGACCTTGAACTCTGTATAGGTTGTGGTATTTGTGAGACCAAGTGCCCTGTGGTAGACATGCCAGCTATCTATGTCACAAGCATAGGTGAATCGAGGTCAAAGAAGAACCAGCTCTTGTTGTCCTGAGCTTATTCTGTTCGAGTTATAATATAGATGGAAGCATCTAAAAATTCATCTTCAGATGAAGAACCAGTTAATACTAAAAAATGCCTTCTCGCTCACTGAACGAAAATTTTGACCAGTCTAAAGCTCGGTTGCTCGAATTTGCAAACTCGTCCCGATATTGATCGGGACTCAGACAGTGCAAATTCACCCCTTCGGGAACGCTCCTTTCGCTAAGGCTGGTTAACCCAAAAATTTCGTAATGTTCGCTCCAAGAGCAATTTTTAGTCTGAAATTTTAGGGGAGTGAATTATTAAGAGGAATTTTAGATGCTATCAATAGAGCTTCTTCCCATGAAATTATTCCGAAATATTGTTAAAGTAATAACTTGAAATATAATAATATTGTGGAGGTGTTATGAGGCTTTTTAGAGTATCCATTGCGCTGGTTTTAATTCTGTTATTCAGTCTTTTTGCTTTTGCAGAAATAAAAAATAAAACATTTACAAAAGAGGAGATTAAGAAGATGGCTGAAACAAGAGCGATTATTGAGACAAAATTTGGAAACATTGAGGTAATGTTTTTCCCGGAAGAAGCACCAAATCATGTGGATAATTTTATTGAGCTTGTAAACAAGGGATTTTATGACGGAACAGTTTTTCATCGTGTAATCCCTGGATTCATGATTCAGGGTGGAGACCCAAACTCAAAAGATCCTGACAGGTCAAAGCACGGGACAGGCGGACCTGGGTATACGATTAAGGCAGAGTTTAATAGTAAGCCTCATAAAAGGGGAACCCTTTCAATGGCAAGGGCAGCACATCCTGACAGCGCAGGTTCACAGTTTTTTATCTGTGTTGCAGATTCGTTTTTTCTTGACAGGCAATATACAGTTTTTGGTGAGGTTATTTCCGGGATGGAAGTGGCAGACAAAATAGTAAGTCAGCCGAGGGATAGAAGAGATAATCCTCTTGAGAGGATAGAGATGAAAGTGAAGGTTATAGAAAAATAACTGTGCATGACTATGAGAAATAAGGCATGTATACTCTTTTATGTCTTTTTTATTTTTCTGATTTGTTGTGCCGAAAAAAATCAGGCTTTAGGTGATGATAGAGGGAATCACAATAGTGAAAATCGCGTAATAGAATTAATTAATGAAGTTCGAGAAAAAGGGGTGAAGTGCGGGAATAAATACTATAAGGCAGCAGCTCTTGTTGTATGGAATGAGAAACTTGGACAGGCGTCATTACATCACTCTTTAGACATGGCTCAAAAAGGATTTTTAGGTCATAGAGGTTCTGATGGGAGTAGCACAGAAGAAAGGCTTTCAAAAGTTGGTTATAAATGGATAGTTTATGGAGAGAATGTGGGAGAAGGCTACCAAACTCCTGGGGAGTTAGTGAAAGGATGGCTGAAAAGCACATCTCACTGCGAAAACATAATGAACCCAAACTTTAGAGAAGCCGGTACTGCGTATGCAATAAGTTCCGGTAAAATATTTTGGACTTTACTGTTCGCATCATCAGAAAAGTAACTTTTCAGAAACCTGTAAGAGAATTGCGGGCAATATAATAAGCTCTACAGTTTTTCATCTGGCAAACGAGCAATCTTACAAAGTCAACACATTAAGCTTTTAAAGTATCTTCCTTATTTAACCGGCTTAAATATGAGAACAGTAAGGGGGGGAAGGGTGATATTGATTGAATAGTGCCTTCCGTGCCATGGGATAGTATCGGCATTCACACCTCCGGTATTGCCAAGATTACTGCCCCAGTATAGTTGCGAGTCACTGTTCAGTATTTCCCTGTAGAAGCAATTTTCAGGAACACCAATGCGATACCCGATTCTCGGAGAAGGTGTAAAGTTACAGACAACCACAAGAAAATCCCGGGGATTTTTTGCCTTCCTTATAAAGGAGATGACACTCTGTTCAGTGTCCCGAAAATCTAACCATTCAAAGCCTTTATAGTGGAAGTCTACCTCATAAAGAGCAGGTTCGGATTGATAAAGGTGATTCAGATCCATG
>JAGVMY010000068.1 GCA_020053565.1 Thermodesulfovibrionales bacterium | reverse complement strand
TTCAGAGGAAGAACTTAAGGATGCAATAGGTGATCCATCACACTATAGAGAGATTGTATTTTGTGGATATGGAGAGCCCCTTCTGAGACTTGATCTGGTGAAGAGTATTGCCACCTGGATAAAGCAGAATAATGGGAACGTCAGGATAAACACAAACGGGCATGGAAATCTGATACATGAGAGAAATATTCTTCCTGAACTTAAAGGCATTGTTGATAGTATCTCAGTGAGCCTTGATGCTCATGATGAAGAGACATACAACAGAGTGTGTAAACCTACTTTCAAAAATGCGTACAGAGAAATCCTCTCATTTATAAAAGAGGCCAAACAATTTATACCTCATGTCCAACTTACCGTTGTTGAACTTGAGGGTGTTGATGTAGAAAAATGCAGAAAGGTTGCCGAGGATTTAGGTGTAGGGTTTAGAATCAGAAAGCTTGATATTGTGGGATGAAATCGCTCTTTTATATGGTCATTGCGAGCCATTTGTCGCGTTGCCCGCTATTGACTAATGATTTTTATTATATATAACTCCGATTCCACCCCATTGTCCCCAACCGCGGTCATCTTCCCTATCAGTAAATTCTTTATACTTAAACCTATCTTTAATTTCATTCCAGAATTTATCTACTTTACATTTTAGGATTTGTGGGTGGAAAAGAATGTCATGAAATACGATGAGACCATTTGGTTTTACAAGCGGAGAATACAAGTGAAAGTCTTTTTTAACGCCTGAATATCTATGATCTCCGTCAATAAACAAAAAATCTATTTTCCGACCTTGTAAAATTTCCATTAATTTTTGCTTTGTCGTTTGTTTATGTGAATCTTGCCTGAGAAAATGTAACTTCTGACATTTCCTCTTATATTTTCTGAATTTCTTAATGTCATTTAATGTATACCCTCCACCAAAAGGACCACCGGGCAAATCTATGCTTACTATTAAGGCATCAGGCTCAGAAATTTTACACCACGCGTAAAGTGTTCCTCCCTTCGCTGTTCCTATTTCAACGATTGTCTTTAATTTTCTTTTTTTAAGAAGACTGAGAAGGGGGGATAGTTCATTTATTTTTTGAGTCGCCCCCTTTTTTTCAATTGCGAATCGTGCTATTTTTCTCGTATTCATAAATTATAAATACTTTAGGATAAGAGGCTAACTGACAAGTGAGGTTCTTCTATGTTAAAAAATCATATACTTCACTAAACGGTATCTCGCCCTGTGTTCCATCTGAAAGGTGCTTCCATTTCACTTTGCCAGAACTGATCTCATCGTCCCCTATTATCAGGACATAATCTGAAGATAATCTGTCGGCCTTTCTCAGCTGACTCTTTAAGGAATTGCCAGCATAGCCGATTTCGACCCATACGCCATTTTCTCTGAGCTTATTTGCAATAATAAGTGATTCTTTTTCTGCTGGTGCTCCGATTGTGGCAATAAAAACTTTAGGGTTAGGTATATCCTGTTTATTTGACGATTGAAGAAGTTCTACAACTCTTTCCATCCCTATTGCAAAACCAATAGCAGGTGTCGGTGGCCCTCCAAATTCTTCTACAAGCCTGTCGTAGCGGCCGCCTGCAGCTACTGCATTTTGAGCGCCAAGTTGTTTAGTGGTTACCTCAAAGGTTGTCCTCGTGTAATAATCAAGTCCCCTGACCATATTGGTGTTTATTTCATACGGAACGTTGAGCAAATTAAGCAGAGAAAGAACTACATCAAAGTGAGCCCTGCATCCACCGCAAAGAAAATCTATCACTCGTGGCGCTCCTGCCTTGAGAGTTATACATTCATCCACTTTGCAGTCAAGTATCCTGAGAGGATTATACTCGTATCTCCGTTTACAATCAGGACAGAGCCTGTCAATTTTATCTGAGAAAAAATTCAAGAGGGAAATTTTATAATCAGGCCTGCATTTTTCACAGCCGATAGAATTCACATCATAATTAAGCTCCTTGAGACCAAGTCTCTCAAAGAAGAGTTTAAGCATTGAGATTATTTCGGCATCCAGTTTCGGGTCAGATGAACCTAATGCCTCAACCCCTATCTGATAAAACTGCCTGAAACGACCCTTCTGCGGCCTTTCGTATCTGAACATTGGCCCTGAATAGAAAAACTTCTGGGGTGAGGGGAGATTATACAGGTGGTTTTGAACATAACACCTGACGAGTGGAGCTGTCCCTTCAGGACGGAGAGTGATACTTCTTCCAGCTTTATCAGAGAATGTGTACATCTCCTTTTCAACAATGTCAGTAGTTTCTCCTATACTTCTCACAAATATATCGGTCGGCTCGATTATTGGTGCGCGTAATTCCTGAAAACCATAAGTTGAGAAGACATCCCTGGCAGTTTTTTCGACTTCTTGCCAAATGTATATTTCTGGAGGATAGATATCCTGGATGCCCTTCAGCGCATTATATCGTTCAGCTGAGCTCACGACGATGCCTCATGATTCTTCCTTTAGTCCTTTTTCTTCTTCTCCTTCTCTCTCTTTATCAAACTCGATCATCTTCAAGTGGCTTTCAATCAATCTCTTAAGCTCTTCCTTAAAATGACGCCGTATTCCTTTCAGATCAACGATATCCTCATGAATCTTAATCACCTTTTCCTGTGCTTCCTTCAGTATGGTATCCGCATTCAGTTCTGCCTCTTTCACGAGGAGTTCTGCCTCTTTCCGAGCATTTGTCTTATAGTCCTCAACCATCTGCTGTGCAGTCATCAGGGTTTCTCTGAGCGTGGTCTCCATGTCTTTGAACTCTTTAATCTGGTTTTCCAACCTGTACACATTTTCTTTCAGAGATGCGTTTTCCCTGAGAAGATCCTCCATCTCTTCCCTGATTACCTCAAGAAATGCATAGACCTCTTCAACATCAAATCCCCTGAACTTCATGGGGAATTGTTTTTGCTGGATATCAAGTGGTGTTATCCTCATAATATGTCTCCTCTTTTTAATTTATAGGCAAACTCTATTAAAGATGTTATAAGAAAATACTTTACAAATAATATGGCAAGTATTACAACCATGGGTGAGAAATCAATGCCTGTCCTGAATCCAATAACTCTTCTGATTGGTTTTAATGCAGGTTCTGTCACTGCACGCAGGAATCTGACAATAGGATTGTATGGATCAGGATTTACCCAGCTTATTAATGCTGCGATGATTACTACCCACATATAAACGGTGAGCAGAATGTCGAGTATATTTGCTACAGCGATTAATAAATTGGCAAATATAAACATTTGTCTCCTACCTCCCTAATTCCTTTGCCCTTTCAGCAGCTGCTTGCAGTGCGTCTTTCACAATATCTATAAATCCTTTTTCTTGAAATACCTTAAGTCCCGCTGCAGTTGTTCCCTTAGGTGATGTAACCATTTCCCTGAGTTTTTCCGGAGACATGCCTGTATCAAGGAGTTTTGCGGTGCCCAGTAAGGTCTGGACTGCAAGTTCAAAAGCGTCTCTCTTGCTAAGCCCCATTTTTACACCACCTTCTATCATTGCCTCTAAAAATAATGCAATGAATGCAGGGCCACTTCCTGAAAGGGCTGTTACTGTATCCATATGCTTCTCTGGTAACACGAGCAGTCTGCCAATAGACATAAAAATATCCCTTATCAACCCGATCTCCTTATCGTGAATGCATTCGCACATTGACATAACAGACATTCCCTCCTGAATAATCGCAGGGGTGTTTGGCATTACACGGATTATCTTTGATGTCTTAAGCCTTGACGAGAGATAAGATAGTGTGATGCCCGCAGCAATCGATACTACTATCTTATCAGGTGAAATCATATTGGAGATCTCAGAAGTAACCTCATCCATATTCTGTGGCTTGATCGCAAGGAGTATAATGCGACAATTGTTGACAACTTCTTTATTATTGGAAGTTGTCTTTATTTTGTACGTTTTTTCAAGGTATGCACGTCTTTCGTCCCTCGGCTCTGAGACCATTATATCCCTGGCATGCTTATCAGCAATGCCTTTAATAATTGCCTCTGCCATGTTCCCACCGCCAATAAAGCCGATCATTGTATCACCTTATCTCCTCTATGAGCCACCGGCAAAAATTCCTGTCCCTATCCTCACCATTGTTGCACCTTCTTCTATCGCAACCTCAAAATCATTTGTCATGCCCATAGAAAGTTCTGGAAGTGTAAATCCTGAATTTTCAGCATTATCCCTGAGTTCCCTCAACTCTTTGAAATATGGCCTTGCCATCTCAGGGTCATCAAAAAATGGCGGCATAGTCATAAGACCTTCAAGATTCAATCTTTTCATCTCTGATACTGCCTTCATTAAATCCATAAGGTCTTCCCTTGCCACACCATGCTTTGTCTCTTCTTCTGAAAGTTTCACCTGTATTAAAACCCTCTGTGTCTTGCCAATCTTCTCTGCATTTTTATTAATTTCAGCAGCAAGCTCTATTGAATCAAGCGAATGAATCAGGTCAAAGAGCTGAACTGCTATCCTTGCCTTGTTTTTCTGGAGATAGCCTACGAGATGCCACTCTATCTTTAATTTCGAATTTCGAAATTCGAATTTCGAAATTTTTTCTTTTGCCTCCTGCACGCGGCTTTCTCCAAATATCCTTAACCCCCAATCTATCGCCTTTTGTATCCTATTAATATCTACAGTTTTTGTGATAGCAATAAGCTTGATATCTTCAGGATTTCTCCCTGCCCTCATAGCAGAATGGGAGATCCGCTTGTATATAGTGCTTATATTCTCAACAATAGCCGTATCTGACCAAGCCTCCTTGATTGATGCTATTTTAGCATAATAAAAAAAACAATTGACCTATCTTTGGATAATTAATGGGCTTCTTCGGAAAATTGTATAAAGATGGTTTTCATGTATCGAAATCCATTGAAAATTAGAAAAATATAACTTAGAATAAACTTTATTAATTAAAGAGGATGACTATAAACTACAGGCTGGTTACATACTAATCTGAAAATCTGGTCACCTCATAGGTGAGAGACATGATAAGAAGGATAAAGGTATTAGATTCAGAAAGGTGTGTGGGCTGTGCAACGTGTATGTTCGCATGCACGAGAAGAGAAGGGAAGGCCTCACTCGAAAGCTCAAGAATCCATATACGCTCTATAGGAGGGATGGAAAGGGGCTTTACTGTGATCATATGCAGGGCATGTGAAGACCCTTCCTGCATCTATGTCTGTCCTGTTTCTGCATTAAAGAAGAGAAAAGTAGGCGGGGTAAAGCTTGATAGAGAAAAGTGCATAGGGTGTGGTAGTTGCGTTGATGCATGTCCGATGTCTGCTATCACTATGGATGAGGAAGAAGGTAAGCCCCTTATGTGTCTCTACTGCGGTTTTTGTGTAGACTACTGTCCCCATAAGGTGATAGGAAAAGAAGAGGTTAAAAATGGATCCTTACCTAAATAGAGTTTTAATTATTGATCTTAAAAAACACTCTTATCGTATTGAGGAAAGAGAAGACTATTTTAAGGAATATTTAGGGGGTACTGGTGCAGGACTCAAGCTGCTTAAAGAGTTTCTTGACCCTAAAATAGACCCTTACAGCCCGGATAACGTCATTGTTTTTGCAATAGGTGCTCTAACAGGGAAATTTCCCATGGTTTCTAAAACCATCTCCCTTTTTAAATCTCCCCATAATAATTTCCTGGGAGAAAGCCATGCTGGTGGAAGAAGTGCTATTGCGTTATGGCAGGCAGGTTATGGCGCAATTGTGATTAAAGGTGCCAGCCAGACACCTGTTTATGTGACTATTGATGGGGGTACCGTTAAATTTAAAGATGCAAGAGCTTTGTGGGACCTGGGTGATACAAGAACTGTGGGAAGGATAATGAGAGAGAGAACGGGAAGAAGCGGTCTCCGAACCATCATGAGGATAGGAAAGGGCGGGGAAAAGCTTATTTCATATTCAACAGTCACTACAGAAACATACAGACATTTTGGCAGGCTGGGACTCGGGTGTGTCTTTGGAAGCAAAAAATTAAAAGGGCTTGTGATATCAGGCAAAAGAAGTGTACTGTCTAAAAATAAGCAGGCATATAAAAACATGTATGATGAGATTTACAATCTCTGTTTATCTACCCCGACAAAAAAATACCATGATCTCGGGACAGCAGGCAATATCATGCCTCTGAATTCTATTAAGGCTTTACCAACGAGGAATTTTAAAGAGGTTACATTTGAGAAAGCTGAAGTTTTGTCAGGAGAAAACCTTGCCACAAATTATCTTGGAAGGAGAATTGCCTGTAGCCACTGCCCGGTAGGGTGCATACACCTTGCGGTAATAAGAGAGAAATACCCTGATGAGCCATACTTTTATAAAACAAGTTTGATCTCCTATGATTATGAACCATTATATAGTTTAGGAACCCTTCTTGGAATAGAGACTGTTGAAGACTTTTTAAAGATTCTTGAAACTGTGGAAAAATATGGTATAGATGCGATGACAGCTGGAGTGGTATTGGCATGGGCTACAGAGGCTTTTGCAGAAGGGATTATAGGCAAGAAAGAGACTGATGGGTTATCTCCTTCATTTGGGAATAGAAGTGTTTATGTCGAAATGATAGAGAAAATGATGGAACATAAAAATGAATTCTATAAGCTCATGGGTAAGGGAGTTGAGGTCCTTGCGCAAAGATATGGGGGAAGGGACTTTGCCATCTCTTATCTTGGAAACGAGATGTCGGGTTACCACACTGGTCCTGCTGCACACCTCACCCATATTACCGGAGGAAGACATAGTCATTTGGATAGTGCTGGTTATAGCATTGACCAGAAAATCTTAATGGAAAAGAAGAGCATAACACCTCAGGAAATGGCAAAAGCACTCTTTGATGAGGAAGCCATAAGACAGGTGTTATCCAGTCTGGTTGTCTGCTTCTTTGCAAGAAACGTGTATACGATTGATAGAATTTCTAAATGTCTTAAAGTCTTTGGTTGGGATTTAAATGAGAAAGATATTCTTGAGATAGGGAGAAAAATCCTGATAGAAAAAAATATGATGAAGAGAGACATGGGGTTTGATATGGAAAATTATTATTTACCCAAAAGAGTTCTGGAAGTTGCCACACCTCTCGGTTTTATTGATCCTGCCTATATGAAGGAAACGGTAAAGCATTTCAAAAATTTTCTTTTTGATAAAAGTTGAATTTATTATCTCTTTTTCCCGTTTAAAAGTTTTAATATTTTCTCTTTCATTTCCTGGGAACCCCAGTCCCTTTCGCCTATGAATTTTTCAACAATGATTCCCTTTTTATCAATTAAAAAGGTTACGGGAAGTCCATAAAGAAAATATTTTTTAGCGTACACCTTTTGCTTTTTATCCATGAGCACAGGAAAGACTATCTTTCTTTCTGAGATGAAAGCTCTTACAGGTTCCTCTGATGTATCTATTGAAATGGAAAGGACAACAAGCCCCTTATCTTTAAGCTCAAGGTAGAGATTATTCAAAGAAGGCATTTCTGCCCTGCACGGGCCGCACCATGTATTCCAGAAGTTAAGAAGGACTACCTTCCCCCTGAATTTCGAAAGAGTCACATTTTTCCCATCGAGATCAGTCAGGGTAAAATCAGGGGCAAAGGAGCCTGGTGTTTTTGCAAAGGCAAGATTCTCACTGCTCATGCCAAAAGTAAACACTATAGATATGATGAAGAGACAGAGCGTCTTATTCGTGTTATTACCCTCTGAATAATTTAGTGATTAAAAAAGGATACCATTTTATTTAAAAATCTACAAAGCTGTAGCCTCCTGATATTCAGCCCAGAGTTTCTCTTTTGAAATCCCGCTATCAATAAAATCCCAGGGAAGAATTTCGTTAAACTCCCTTTTCCTGAATAGATAAAAATCTTTATTGAGTCCTGCAGACTCTGCTGCTTTTCTCCAGTCATTAGTCCTTTGCATCTCTTCGATTGCCTTTGATACCTGCCTGTCTCCCATGGAAAAGAACCCCTGCATGTACGCATACTTTAGCACATCATGGAATACGTGAATGCCTCTTATTGAAAGTAGATTTTTCTTAATCATTCTTAGTCTCTCTTTAACGTCAGAAGGGTTTTCCATCGGGTGCCATTGAAAAGGTGTAAAGGGTTTTGGAACGAAGGTGCTTATGCTCACGGTAATGCGCCCTTTGGGCGCAATATTTTTTATCTTTTTGACAAGGTCAACTATACCTTCTACATCTTCAATTGTCTCTGTGGGAAGACCAACCATAAAATAGAGCCTGAGAGTTTCAATACCTTCAATAAAAAGATATTCTGAGGTTTGAAGGATATCCTCCTCGGTGATTCTTTTATTAATAACCTTCCTGAGCCGCTCTGTACCTGCTTCAGGTGCAATCGATACACTTTTATGACCTTTCATGAAACTCACCAATTCTGCGCTCTTTATCGTTGCCCTGAGAGAGGTAATCGAAAAATCAACTCCCGGGATTTTCAAGACTTCCCTTATATGCGGATAATCTGAAAGAGAAGGTCCGATAAGGCCTATCCTTTTTGTCCTGGATAATGCTCTGTTTATCTCATCTTCAACTGCCTGTAGTTCTTTTCTTCGTGTCGGATTATATATCTGACCTGCTACGCAGAACCTGCAGGACCAGGGACATCCCCTCATTATTTCTATTAAATACATGTCAGAGAATTCTGTCTCGGTTGTCACAATTGTTGTCGCAATGCTTGACGTTGATAAGTCTTCAAGATACCGTCTTTTTATAATGGGGGGTGCACCCTCAGCGTAGTGCCTTCCTGATATTTTTCCCTCAGTATCATAAGATACACTGTAGAATGCAGGTACATATAACCCTTGTATACATAAAGACCTTTTCAAAAGCTCAGACCTGTCCGCAGAGGACTTATACACATCAAGAAATTCAGGGAGCATCTCCTCTGCCTCTCCTATGAAGCATATGTCAAAAAAATCTGCAACAGGCTCAGGGTTAAAAAAAGTGCAGACACCGCCGATAATGATGAGTGGATGGTATGAATTTCTATCTGAATGCCGCAGAGGAAGCCTGGATAAATTAAAAATTCTTGCAATATTTGGATAATCATTTTCAAAAGAGACAGAGAATGCCACAATATCAAACCGGTGAAGAGGTCTTTTTGATTCCAAAGAAAAGAGCTCTGTGCCTGTTCTCACATATTCGTCAAAATCCATATCCTCAGGAAGAAAAGCCCTTTCACATACCACATTATCCATTCTATTCAAGAGCCCATAAATTCCCTGAAAACCAAGGTTTGACATTCCAACGTGGTAGATATTTGGATAAACAAGAGCAATAGTAATCCTGCCACCGGGGTCTTTATAAATTGTCCCTTTCTCCTTTGATAACAGAAAGTCTGCTTTTTCTTTAAGTTTTTGGCTCACATTGTCACCGATAACTATATGATATCAAGCCCTTTCACTATCTCCTGTGGTTTTTAATATTTTGAAGACATATATACATGATAGCATAACCCTATCTGCTTCGCTTCTGTCACTAAAAGAGATTTTCACAAGAGCTTTACCAAAAAATGATGTGGTTGAAATAGAGCTCAACCCAAAAGATTTACAGGCAGGTATGGTCATTATTCCCAGCTTGACCCATCAAAAAGCGGTATTTTTGTATGGGTCAAGAAATGAGGTGTTTGGTACTTTAAATTTCAAACCGTTATAGGATATAGTAAATAATGATGAAGTGTAAAAGATGTGGTGGCAAAATAAAGCTCATTATTGGGTGAAGAACGGTGAGTTTATGCTGCATGGACTGCAGAAAGATTTTCCCTTTAAATGAATATATTCATGAGTTAGATGAAGAGATGCTGGGAAAAATAGCGCTTCGGCCTTGCGATAGAATTTAGTATTTCTTAAAGATTGATTAGACATCCAGTTTTAAAAAAACATTTTATAACACGTAGTTAAAAGTGAGATGGCGTAATGATGATTCCCCGTAAAGAACAGTTCAGTGGCTGTCTGATCGGTCAATGTCTGGGAGATGCTCTCGGTTTTGTTGTGGAAGGCTACTCGCCAGGGGCATGCAAAAGGTATGTAGAAGATATACTCAAAGCAGGGAGGGCTGGAGAGTTCGGCCGGTTTCCTTTTCCTTTTGGACAATATTCAGATGATTCACAACTTGCCCGTGAACTTCTTCAGAGCTATGTGACATGTAAAAAATTTAGTCCTGACGATTATGCAGAACGCATCAAGGCTATTTTTGCAGAGAGGAGGATTGTAGGCTGGGGTCAGGCTACAAGAGAAGCAGCCATAAGACTTGTACAGGGAATACCGTGGGAAGAAGCTGGTACCCCTGCTCCTTCCGCAGGCAATGGGAGCGCTATGCGTGCAGCTCCTGTAGGCTTGCTGTTTTTTGATAATACACAACTCCTTGTACAGGCAGCTTATGATCAGGGAAGAATTACTCATAAGGATTTAAGGTGTTCAGCAGGCGCAGTAGCGATTAGTGGTGCAGTTGCATTGGTGCTTCAAAATAAACCAATAACTCCGGATTCATTCTTGTCCTCTCTTGCAGATTATGTAGGACAGATTAAACCAACTTTTGCTGTAGAACTTATAAAACTGATTGAGTTGATATCTACACCACCTGATGAAGCGGTGGATTTTATTAATAGGGCTGGTATTGATGAGGACTATCTGAATGAAGAGGAATGGCAGGGCATATCACCATTCGTTACCAGCAGTGTATTGTGGAGTCT
>JAGVMY010000087.1 GCA_020053565.1 Thermodesulfovibrionales bacterium | reverse complement strand
TTGCCTTGCAGCAAAAAAATCTTGACAGAAAGGAGGTGGCTGCTTAATATATGGGCAAGAGCGTCCTTCCTACTTCAACGAAAGGAAGGGACAACATCGATATGAACAGGGCTTGTTCGTTTTTAAAGGAATATTCGTACCTGAGATTAAAGGATTGACAGTAAAGAAGATAAGAGAAATTGAGAGTCAAAGGAACATGGTGAAGAGTGATACATTTTTATTTATTAAGAATTGTTTTCACAGTTCTTAATAGCTTTGTTGGCGCAACAGGTTTCAAGAAAAAGTTTAATCCTTCGACAAGCCCTTTTTTTTGTATCACATCTGCTGGATAGCCACTTGTAAAAATGGCTTTAATATCGGGTTTTATTTTTATTATTTCTTCATAAGCCTCTATGCCATTCTTTTTTGGCATTATTACATCAAAGAGAAGAAGCTGAATAGTATCTTTATTCTCTATGAATTTAGTTATCGCATCTTCTCCATTCACTGCCTCTATTATTGTGTAGCCGAACTCTTCAAGCACAGATTTTGTGAATTTCCTCACTTCTTCATCATCCTCTGCCATGAGTATTGTCTCTGTGCCACCTATTGGAGTGGAAGGTGCTGATATTCTTGCTTCCTCGACCTCTTCTTTGGTAACAGGCAAATATATCTTAAATGTTGTGCCTTTTCCTAATTCACTGTATACATTTATATAACCATTATGTTGTTTAATAATTGCATAAACTATTGAAAGGCCAAGACCTGTGCCTCTGCTTATATCTTTTGTGGTAAAAAACGGCTCAAATATTCTTTCTTTTGTCATTTCGTCTATACCCATACCTGTATCTGTGACAGCAATAAGGGCGTATATTCCAGTCGTACCGTAACCATGAGATTTTGAAAAATCGTCACCTATTTCAATAAGTCCTGTGCTTATGGTCAACATTCCTCCATCAGGCATTGCATCCCTTGCATTGGTTGCAAGGTTCATTAACACCTGCTCTATCTGGCCACTGTCTGCCATTACTATTAACTCTTCGTCTGTGAGTATGGTCTTCAGTTCTATGTCCTCACCTATGACCCTTAACAGAAGTTTTTCTACCCTCTTGACAATCTCATTCATTCTTACTGGATTCAGATTGATTAACTGTTTTCTGCTGAATGCAAGAAGGCTATGTGTGAGATTGGCAGCCCTCTCAGACGATGCGAGTATCTGGTCTACATTATGCCTTAAGGGATTGTCTTTTTCCATTTTCATTTGTAAGACAGTTCCATAACCTATTATTGCGGTGAGGATGTTGTTAAAGTCGTGGGCAATCCCTCCTGCAAAAGTGCCGATCGCTTCCATCTTTTGTGCGTGTCTCAGTTGCCCTTCAAGTAGTTGTTTTTCAGATTCTTTTTTTCTTAAGGATTCTGCCATATCATTGAATGCGATTGCGAGTTTTCCTATTTCATCCTCTGTCTCAACAGGCACTTTTTCTACTGGCCTGCCTGTTCTTAAGGCATGAACGCCTTCTGTCAATTTATTAAGGGGTTTTGTTATTTTCCTTACTACAAGATATGAAATTGAAGCGCCAAGCATCAAAAAGACAACCGCCATCAGAATACTATCAAATAAAAGGCTCTTAAGTTTTTTGCTTAAAATATCTTTATCAAGAGTAATTCTTACAAACCCGATCGTAAGGTCTTCAAACTTCGATATGTCTTTATCATAAAATAGGGCGTCCTCTGAGTAATAACTGTGGCGTGAGATTACCGGTGCCCAGAACTCGAATTTATTAGAATCCTCAGAGTAAAAAGATGATTTGGACTTTCTCAGAGTCTCGATTATTTTTCTCTGTTTCTCTTCATCTCTTTCAATAGACGTTATAGAGGTCTTTTTATCTGGTTTTTCTTGCTCTTTCAATAATTTTCCATCAGAGGTAAATATTGCGACTGAGAGAATTCCCTTGTGTTGCATAATTCCATCAATGGGGTCTTTGAGCAGGTACTCGGTTTCCGAAAAAACCCCGAGCCGTGAGTTATACGCAAAAAGCCTTGCAAGCGATTCTCCATCCCTTATCATTGTGTCCTTTAGTGATTTGTGCTGGTGCAGGATAAAAAAAGAGGTGAAAGAAAAAGCAATGATTATGATTAAAGAAATGGATATGAGAAAAACCTTCGCACTAAAATTCTCTTTGAATATTTTTAAAAGGTTTAAGAATTTCATTTTTTATTTCCTATTAATTATCCTTGCCTTATTGATAATATCCTTGCTAATAGTTATTCCCAGCTTCTTTGCTATTTTTAGATTAATTGATAAAACTGCCTTTCTCGGATCAGTTTCGGGAACTTTCTTTATATTTGTTCCCGAGAGAATCTTATGAGCCATTTCTCCTGCCTGCTTCCCTGAATCGAATGCATCTACTTCAATTGATAGTAATGCACCCATCTCCACATATTTATCTGAAAATGCAAGTATGGGTACTTTATTTTCAAATAAGAAAAGGAGTAAAAATTCAGCAGTCTCAGGAGTAATAACAGTTGTATCGGGCATCATCCAGAAAGCATTTATCTCGCCTTTCATATTATTGACCAATGCAGGAACATCCTTTGGACTATGGACTTCTTTTGCAAGTAGTTCAATGCCCATTGAACTGGCAGCAAGGCGTGCCTTTTTTACAAAAAAGCCTGTTCTTTCAGGATTATATAAAAGGCCAACCCTTTTTATTCCGGGTAGGACATCCTTCAATGGGGCTAACTGATTGTGTGGAGGTATATTCATGCTGACACCAGTGATATTTTCCTCTTCTGAGATGACGTTTTGGGGATTTGGAACCATAAGATACACGATGGGAATGTCTTTAATCTTTTTTACTCTTATAAGGGAATCTGTTCCTATTGCGAGAATTATGTCAGGCTTTGCCTCACGGATTGCTTTAGCCACATCTGTTCCTTCCATTTCAGAGAGGACAAACTGTTTAATCTGACAGTCACAAACACTATTGAAGCCTTTTAGAGCCTCACCGTATGGCTTTATATTGAAGCTCTGGACAGCCACAACCTCATGTGCAGATTCAGCGACACCATGACAAAGTATTACAAAAAGGAACAATAATATATGAAAATAATTTATTATCATTACTGTGGACAAAACTTAATATCTAATATAATATACACTTCCAGAAATGTATAGAGTTTTTCAAAATAAAAGTTTCTTGTTTTTGTGCTCGATACTTACCATCCTTTATTTTTGCCCTCAAGCCTTTGCCCAGTCAGAAGAAGAGATGAAGATACTGAAGATGTTTTATGATGAAGATACTGAAGATGTTTTATAAGGAAGACGAGCTTGTTGTCACACCCACAAGATACCCGAAACCCATCTCACAGGTTGCTGAAAATATGACCGTCATTACCTATAAGGAAATTGAGGAAATGAACGCCCACACACTCACAGATGTCCTCAATACCATCCCCGGTATCCAGATGGATATAAGAGGTGGTCCAGGAAGTGCTACAACTGCCCGCATTCAGGGTTCTGAGTTCAGACATGTCCTTGTGATGATAGACGGCGTTACAGTAAACAACCTCTCTGATAGCTATGCTGATATAAGCGCAATCCCTGTACAGATTATCGAGAGGATTGAGATTATCAAAGGTCCTGCCTCATCCTCATGGGGTTCGTCCCTCGGAGGCATTATCAATATCATCACAAAGCCTGCGGGTAATACAAAAAAGATAGAAGGGACAGTCTCTGCATCTTATGGAGAGAGGGATACCGGAGATTACAGGGCTGAGGTATCTGGTAAGGTCGGCAACTTCGGCTACTATATTTACGGCGGAAACTTGCTTACAAACGGTTTCAGGCCAGCCACCGATTTTTATGAGAATAACCTTTATACCAAGCTGAGATGGGATATGACTGACAGGGTAAGCCTTATTTTTACCTTTGGATACAACAAGGGAAACAGGGGCATATTAGAAGATCCAAACTTTGACATCTTACAAAGAAATAATTTTGAGTACCTTTTCTCTACCCTCTCGTTAAATTATGCAATAACTGATGAGGCTGATTTCGAACTCTCTCTCAGGACATCGAGGAGGAATACAGAGTTTTTTCTCAATCAACTGAGCACAGGTGCTGAATTAGGAGTAATAACTACTGATGAAAAGAACAATGGCGCCAGTGCGAAACTTACCTGGAGACACGGAAAACACAGTCTCATCCTTGGGGCTGATTTTGATAGTGGAGAACTGAAATCAGATGCTATTACCGGAGGGAAACAGGACCTCGAAAAATGGGCAGTCTATGCTAATGATACAATAGTTGTGAATAGGTTTACCTTTACTCCTGGTATCAGACATGACCATACAAGCACCAATGGTGATTTTACAAGCCCCAGCCTCGGTATAACTTATAAAGTTGATGAAAAAACCCTTTTAAGAGCCTATGTAACGAGGGGGTTCAGTATCCCGCCTCTTTCTTCAACCTTCGGAACAGGTTTCTTCTTTGTACCAAACCCGAACCTTTATATGGAGAAGGTCTGGTCAGTTCAGGCAGGCATAGAGTCAACGGCCCTCAACTACCTCTGGTTGAGAACGAATCTGTTCAGGCATGAGATATCAGATGCCATTGATACTGAACAGTTGCCTGACGGCACTTTCACCGCAGTAAATAAAGGGAAACAGCGGCGACAGGGTTTGGAGATAGAATTAAAGACAGTACCTGTTTACAACACATCTCTCATTGGCGGCTTTGCCTTTATTGATGCAAAGGACAGGGATACAGGAGAGCGGTTGTTGAACGTTCCGCGTTATACTTACGACATCGGGATTCAATACAATGATAAATCCTTTAAAGTATTGCTGAAGGGTCACTACATATGGTGGAATGCTGACCCATCGTTTAACGGAAAGTACAGCTCCTTCATCTGGGACCTTAATCTCATAAAGAAGGTGTACACGACTGATAAAAAGACTGTTGAGCTCTTCCTCACCGCCCACAATATTTTTAATGGCTCACAATATACTGTTGATGTATTTAAGAACCCGAGGAGGTGGATAGAGGCAGGTGCAAGGTTAAAATTTTAGGTAGTTATAATGATACTATCTTGTCAATAAACAAAATTTTTCCTTGACATAAAGGAGTATTTATAGTCAATTTAGATAAGTACCTTCTTTGAAGGTATCACTATTTAATTTAATCAGGAGGTTAAAATGGAGAAGAGAGCCATTATAATTCTTGATAAGGGGAAAGAATCCTTTGGCCCTGAATCCTTTTGTTGCTTTTTAGCTTTTATTCCTTATAGAAGTTAGGTGCAAATAATTTCCGAATCTTTTAAAAGGGGAAAAACTCCCCTTTATTTTTGTCTTTTTATT
>JAGVMY010000150.1 GCA_020053565.1 Thermodesulfovibrionales bacterium | reverse complement strand
CTGCACTTTAAACATAGCCGAGGGACTAAAAGGGCTGTTCGGGGGAAGTAAAACCAGAAAATAACGGAATTATATATTTTAAGAAAGCAGGAACTTTTTTAAAATGACTTTTTCTACAGACTCGTTACTTCACCTTCAAAACAGCAAGAAAAGCCTCCTGTGGCAGCTCGACCTTTCCAACCTTTTTCATCCTTTTCTTGCCCTCTTTCTGTTTTTCGAGCAGTTTTCTCTTTCGGGTTATATCTCCACCATAACACTTGGCAATGACATCCTTCCTGAGCGCCCTTACGCTTTCCCTCGCTATGATTTTATTGCCGATTGCAGCCTGTATTAAAACCTCAAACATCTGTCGCGGTATAATTTCTTTGAGTCTTTCGGTCAGCTCGCGGCCTTTATAATAAGCTTTGTCTTTGTGAACTATCAGGGAAAGCGCATCAACAACTTCCCCGTTAAGGAGTATGTTCAGTTTCACAAGGTCTGCTTCCCTATAACCGAGAAACTCGTAGTCCATGGAAGCGTAGCCTTTTGAGAGAGATTTTAACCTATCATAAAAGTCCCAGAGTATCTCATTGAGGGGAAGTTCGTATTCGACCTTTATCCTGTCTTTTCCAATGAAAGTAAAATTATTCTGAATACCTCTTTTTTCCTGACACAGATCCAGAATGGGACCTATAAAATCCTTGGGTGCAAGAATAGTTGTAGCTACAAATGGTTCTTCAGTAGTCTCATATTTATCAGGCAGCAGTGAAGGGTTTTCAATATAGAAAATTTCTCTATCTGTTTTTGTGACCCTGTACACAACTGTTGGTGCAGTACTTAAAAGTGACAGGCTAAATTCCCGTTCAAGCCTTTCCTTTATAATCTCCATATGGAGCAGTCCTAAGAAACCGCACCTGAATCCAAAACCGAGCGCTAAAGATGTCTCTGGCTCATAAATAAAAGAAGAATCATTAAGCCTTAATTTATTGAGTGCATCCCGTAGATTTTCATAGTGATGTGGCGTTGTTGGATAGAGACCGCAAAAGACCATTGGTTTTATATCTTTATAGCCCGGGCAGGGCTCTTGAGCAGGGGTATCTGCATCAGTTATCGTGTCGCCTATTTTTGTATCAGTAACACTTTTAATGCTTGCTATTATATAGCCGACTTCTCCTGAGGAGAGGCTTTCAACAGTCTCCATTTTAGGTGAGAAAATTCCTACCTGGGATACTTCAAACACACTTCCAGTAGCCATCGGTTTAATCTTTTTCCCTGCCTTTACCTTCCCGTCAAATACTCTTACAAGAACAATGACACCCTGATAATTATCGAACCATGAGTCAAAAATTAAAGCCTTTAAAGGCTTACTGTCATCTCCTCCCGGAGAAGGAATCTTTTTTACTATTGCTTCGAGAATTTCTTTAGTGCCTATTCCTTCTTTTGCGCTTGCAAGGATGGCATCAGAGCAGTCAATTCCGAGTGCATCTTCTATCTGCTCCTTTGTTTTTTCGGGATAGGCACTTGGCAGGTCTATCTTGTTTATCACAGGGACTATTTCGAGATTATGCTCTATCGCAAGATAGGCATTTGCGAGTGTCTGTGCCTCAACACCCTGTGATGCATCAACCACAAGGAGTGCTCCCTCGCATGAGGCAAGACTCCTTGAGACTTCATATGAGAAGTCAACATGTCCTGGGGTGTCTATAAGGTTAAGGATGTAATCTTTATCGTCATCTGCTTTATAGTGAAGCCTTACTGCATGTGCCTTTATGGTAATCCCTCTCTCTTTTTCAAGATCCATTGAATCCAGAACCTGCTCGGTCATCTCCTTTTCACTCAGGGCACCGGTATATTCAAGTAGTCTGTCAGCAAGTGTAGACTTCCCATGGTTTATATGAGCTATGATGGAAAAATTCTTTATGTTTTTTGGCATATTCTATAAAGCCATACTTAATAATTTTAATGAAAGATGATAGAGTATATCCAGTTAGCCGCAGGTGTGAATTTAACCCTCAAAGCCTTCCTGTTTGAAATGCTCATCAAGAGCAAGGTATTTTTTGATGTTATATTTCCGCATTACAATAAAACTGATACAATCGGTAAAGCTATATTCCTTATCCATACGCACAGAAAACAGCGCCCATGCTTCTTTCTCATCAGTTTGTGTAACCCAGATCTTTTCGATTTGAGGAGAGTTAAGAAGAACGTTACCTACAAAAACTGCTGTTTTATGACCGAGACGCGAGGTAATCAGGGTGATAATTTCATCAAATATATAATTTGTAATGACAAGTTTACCCTTAAAATTTCCCAAAAAACTCTTTATCGCTTTATGATCAGGATCTTTAAGGTTGATATAAGCATAGATTGCGCTTGTATCGAAGAAAATCTTTTCTTTCATTTCTTCTTGTAGAGCCACCTGTCATGGTCTCTACCATAAGCCTTATGGTCTTCTGCGATTCCTGCTATTGATGAAAGGGAAAAGGCGCCGGTCTTTGCCGCATAACTGTCTATTATCTCCCTCAATAGTTGAGAGATACTTTTGTTTCCCTGCTCTGAGAGCTTTTTCAAGAACTGATAATGTTTTTCTTCAAACATAACTTGTGTCCTGTGCATTACATCATCTCCTATAACATCATATCTCAATGTGTAATAAAAAATCAAGTGGTTATGTCTTTATGGAAGCATCCAAAATTTAGGCTTACTGTGGTTTTTAAGAAGATGTCCTTTCACTCCCTGAACGAAAATTATGACCCTTCTAAGACTCGAACGCTCGAATTTGCAAACTCG
>JAGVMY010000159.1 GCA_020053565.1 Thermodesulfovibrionales bacterium | reverse complement strand
CTCTTTTCCTGTATAGCTTTTCATAACTCCTTTTTCATAATCAACTTCTGATGGCGGGAAGTTTGCTGCCACATCTATTCCCCTTGATGAAAAAATACTGTTTAATTTTTCCATATAGGGCGGCCTTGAAAAAGCTGCAGGCATAGAGGTAGTGAGCATAAATTTGAATTTATCTCTTTTCCCCAGCATTCTCATCATGTCCTCTGCCATCAAGATGAATTTTATAGGTGCGGCAGGGCATTTTATAGGCATCTCAGCAAATGTTGAAACAATAGTACCTCCTTCGACTTTCTTTAATGCATCCCTCAGTTTTAAGGCACCGTCAAGTGTGTAAAAAGTGAAGACATTTTCCCCTTTATTCAGACCATCTTTCATCCCCTCAGGCTCGTCAAAATTTAGTTTAGCACCTGTTGCGATAACAAGATAATCATAGGATATGTCACCATGTTTTGCAGTGGTTACCTTATTACTTTTTGGGTCAATTTTGGTAGCTTCGTCTATGATGAGGTTTATACCGTCATAAAATAACTCTTTTGTGGGTCTGATCAAATTTTCCGGATTGTCTAAATCAAAAAGCAGCAATGTAAAAGCTGGCTGATATATGTGTTTCTCGCTCCGCTCTATCACAGTGAGCTGTATTTCATCTTCGCTAAACGTTTTCCTCATTCTGTTAGCAAACATCACGCCAGCGCTTCCACCACCTAAAATTACTACGTTTTTCATTTTTATTGCCTCCCCTTTTTAAACTTGTTCAGAAGTTAATTTGAAGTTTTATTAAACTATTACATTACAATAAATTAAATTTGTCAACTTCAAGTTAAATTTAATATATAAATTAAAATCTCATATAAAATATACTTGTTAATTATAAAATTAGAACATTGTTACGCATCTTTAAGAGGAGGAAAGGTTATTTAGTTATAAATATTGGGATCATCGACATAATGGATGCTTAAAGCAATGTGTAATTAAAGGCTGACATCTTTGATTTTACAAGAACCGGGATTGAATAGTTGAAATTTATCTTAAAAATATTTAATATAAATAAAAATTAAATTTGAGGTGGACTAAAATCATGAGGATAGAAAAATGAAAATTGAATTCACAGAAGAAGATGAAAAGAAGAACATGCCTCTTTATACCATAGGGGTTGTAGCTGAATTAATAAGTATTACAGCACAGACACTGCGCCTCTACGAAAAGCATGGTTTAGTTAAACCATCTCGTAAGAAGAAGAATCGGTTCTATTCCGAGAATGATATTAGATGGATTCTCTGTTTGAGGGAGTTAGTTCATGATAAGAAAATCAGCATTGAGGGTATAAAAAAGCTTCTTCATTATGCTCCGTGTTGGGAAATCACAATGTGCCCTGAAGAGACGAAAAATAAGTGCCTGGCCTATAGAGACAGGGCAAAGCCATGCTGGGAGATTAACCAGATGATATGTAGTAATAAACCAGGCGATAGATGTGAGAAATGTATTGTTTTCATATCACAGGCAAAACACTCAAGGAAAAGCTGATTAAAGACTGAATACTCCCCAATAATTAATGGGATAAATTCCCTTCTCATTACATATGGGTTTAAAGGCTGCTGAAAAATAAGTCTCTTAACTATAATCTCTGAAAAAATGAAGGCAGGTGAAAATATGCTTTCACCTGCCGTACCTCTATTCGAAATTCACACAATAACAGGCTTTGTTATTCCTCAACTTCCCACTTCAGGAATGGCGGTATGTCCACCATCGCATTGACTATTATTTCTACTAACCCTGTGTAAAGGATACCATATTTTTCCCAGAGACCATAGTGTCCTACCATATCTCTTAAGGCACCTTTGCAGTTGGAGCAAGGAGCGACCACCATTTTCTTAATGTTCGGGTCAAGAACATCCTTGAATCCCTCAAGTATCTGTTTCAGCTTCATGCGCTCAGCTACCTTCTTCCTCCACTGACCAAAATTAAGCTCGTTCATGATGGCAAACCCGCTACCACCACCACAGCAATAGTTTCTTACCCCGCATGGAACCATCTCTCTATAAGGAACAGAACAAACAGCTTTTAAAACCTGACGCTGTGGCATAACAATGCCCATCAGCCTTGCTACATTACAGGAGTCGTGCAGGAGTGTAGGAAAATTGTTCCTGGTTGGATCCAGTTTCACACGGCCACTCTTCACAATATCCCAGAACAGTGGGAGACAGCTTTCCCGAGGGAGATTGGGAAGACTGAAGTCTCCCGGTAATACACGGTCAAGGATGACGCACATAGCCTTATGGGCGTGACCACATTCGCCAACCACAATCTTTTTGACACCTAAATCCTTTGCAATCATGAGATGCTTTAATCCCACCCTTGTCGCCTCTATATCATCAAACCAGAGACCGTAGTTTACTCCGTCATATCCAAGAGGCACGCTGCTTAAGGTATAGTCGATCCCGGCAGCATCAAAGAGTATTGCAAAAGAAGCAGGGTTATCAGGCCATGCAATAAACTCACCTGCATTATGTAAGAGAAGAATATCTGCACCTTTCTTGTCAATAGGGATTTTTATCTTCTTCCCTGTCCTTTCGGCGATCTCATCTTCTATAAACTCTACATACTGGGCTGTAAAAGCAGCAGGAGGCATACCCGTAGAGGAACCCACCTTGAGATGTTGCCTTGTACCCTTCTTTAATAGCTCAAGGGGGGCGATCCCCAGCTCCT
>JAGVMY010000012.1 GCA_020053565.1 Thermodesulfovibrionales bacterium | reverse complement strand
TTGAGGATACGGTTCGCAAAATAAACGAAGGTTCGACGCTTGTAGATACAACCAACAAAGCCTTTGACAACGTTGCTGTCAGTGCATCTAAAGTGGGTGAACTTTTGGGAGAAATAGCCGCATCTTCTAATGAGCAGGCTCAGGGGATAGGGCAAATAAGCAATGCCGTAGCTGAGATGGACAAGGTGGTGCAGAAGAATGCATCTGGTGCGGAGGAGTCGGCCTCAGCAGCAGAAGAGATGAATGCTCAGTCGGAGCAGATGAAGTGTTTAGTGGGAGAGTTAGTAGCATTGATCGGGGGTCGGAATGGAAATGGAGCGGTTTCTGCAAAAGCACTAAAACATATTGGGGCACACAGTAAAAATAAACTTGTCATCACCCAACCACTTAACCATGGATTCCGGGAGACCATTCCAATGTAAGTATCCGTTCACAGTTCACAGTTCACGGTTTGCAGTTAACAGTTGGCAAAAATGCTTCAAGCTTTATATAATAACAGCAAGCTTAAGCTTGCTGTTGTGATGCCTGCTGTTATAATTACCGTAAACTGTAAACTGAGAACCGTGAACGGTCATGATAGACTAAAGGTGAAAGACTGTTAGGACACTTCAGCCTAAACACCTGAGCAGTTATCATTAAAAAATCTCTCTAGATAAAGATTCAGGATGAGTTCTACCTCGCCCACAGGGATGTCAAGGATATTCACTATCTCGTCAATTTTCAGACCTCTTTGCTTAAGGGCAACAATCTTCTGTTGTCGGTGCGACTCGACTTCGAGGCTGTTTATGCTTTCCGGATAGGGGCCGACAGATATGTCGGTTTTATTAAACTTCTCGAAGGTTGCTATCTTTTCGTCCACAGAGGCTTCTATTGCCTTTAATGCCCCGATCTTTTTTTCCAGTCTTTCAAATATGATGTCTGCAATCTCTTTAACCTCCACAAGCTCACGAGTCAGAAGGTCATTGTCTTCCCCTTTTCTTCTGAAAATTCTCTTAAACATTCTAATCTTTTTCCCCAGTCTTTCAAATATGATGTCTGCAGTCTCTTTAACCTCTGCAAGTTCACGGGTTAGAAGGTCATTGCCCTCCCCTTTTCTTCTGAAAATTCTCTTAAACGTTTTAAACTTCAATATCTATCCTCCCCTTTTCTTCCTTTTCTTCCTTTTCTTCCTTTTCTTCCTTTTGGGAAGATTTCGGTATTTTCCGCTGTGATGGTCCCTTATTCTCTTCTCTTTTCATCGGGGTCTCGTAAATCTTTTTTGTTGGTCCCACAGACATTTGTCGCTCCATATCAGTAATGTCCGGTAACTGCTCAGGTGTTTAGGCTGAAGTGTCCTAACAGTCTTCCACCTTCAGTCTATCCACCTGAGTACTATTAGAACCCAAACTCCTTCAAAAGGTCATCCACACCCGACTGGGAAATCAATTCGCCTTCTGTCCTTTCTGTCTTCACACCTTGTTCTATCTTCAGGCCAAATGTTGTTATCAACCTTACAAGTTCTTCCTCGATGTCTCCCACAAGTTTAATGACTTTTTTTATTATCTGACCTGTAATGTCCTGAAAGGATTGTGCCATGAGTATCCCGGTCAAATCGTTTTCAAGCTTATTCTTAAACTCCTTCAGATAATCCACTGAACTTTCCGGCCCTTCTAGATTTCTTATATGTGAGGCAAGGTCATCCATGTTTAATATATATTTTTCTACCGTCTCCATTGTCTTATTGGCAGCTTCTTCTGTCTTATCAATAACAAGTTGGAGCTTGTCAATGACATTTGGCATATCAACCGTGGCTATCTCTTTGAATCTCGGGTCAATTGCCTCTTTAAATCCATTAATAGCAGTATGTATTTTTCTTGTAATCTTGCCGACCTCCTTAAAGAGGTCATCCTGTCCTTTTTTCATCATGCTATGTACAGCATTATTCGCTTTTTCATAATCCTGACCTACAAGGGCATCCATGAAGCTGATTATCTCCTCCAATATCCCATGCCTCTGGTCTTGAGAATCCATCCCCATCTTTTCAAAAAATTCCTTGAGGTTATGCAAATCATTCATCTTCACCTCTCCTGCCATAGTGTCAACAGTCTTAATAAGCTCTAATTTATTCCTCACCTTCTCTTATCCTTTCCAGTATATCCCCGGAGTGTCACTTCCTAAGGTTTTCAAATATTTTATCCATCTTCTCCTTCAATAACTCTGCTGTAAATGGTTTAACGATATAATTATTGACGCCTGCCTTTATAGCCTCTACAACCTTATGTTTTTCTGCCTCGGCTGTAATCATAAGGAATGGCATATCTTTTAATTCAGGGTCGTTTCTAATTTTCTTCAGGAGTTGAAGGCCATCCATATTGGGCATATTCCAATCACACACAACGAATCCGAACCTCCCACTTTTTAATTTTGCATATGCATTAACGCCGTCTTCTGCCTCTTCGATTTCCTCATAACCCAGTTGTTTGAGTATGTTTTTTACAATCCGTCTCATTGTTGAAAAATCATCAACAACCAGGAACTTCATTTTATAATCAGGCATCAGTGATCCCCCCTTTCATAAATATATAGAACTACACAGGTGTTTAGGCTGTAGGCTATAGTAGCCTAATAGTCTGTAGGCTGTAGGCTGAAGTAGGCTAATAGTCTACAGGCTAATAGTCTATAGCCTAAACTACAGTCTATCTGCCTGTTTTTCCTTACTGCTCAGTTTTCCCTTAAGTCTTATCAATGTCTGGCTATGGACCTGACATATCCTGCCTTCTGTCAGGTTCAGTACATTGCCTATCTCCTTCATTGTCATCTCATCCCAGTAATAAAGGGAAAAAATAAGTTTTTCTTTTTCCGGAAGTTCATCAATAAGGCGTGCGAGCAACTCTTTCCTGTTCTTTTCTTCGAATATCTCAAGAGGGTTACCGGCATTCGGATCAGGAATACATTCGGCAAGGTTTACCTCATCTTCTCCATTCTTACCATTGAAATTCTCAAACCTCAGTGACGCTGTAACATTTGCATTCTGGAGTATACTGTAGTACTCATCCAGACTTATTTTAAGACTCTCTGCGACATCCTCATCCTCTGGCTGGCGCCCGAGTTCTCTCTCAAGCTTAAGATGTGCCTTTTTAATTAAACCTATCTTCTTTTTTATGGATATAGGCATCCATTCCATTGCCCGCAGTTCATCAAGCATCGCTCCTTTTATCCTGAACTTCACAAAGGTATTAAGCTTTACCCTTCCTTGTTCAAACCTCTGAAGGGCATCTAAAAGGCCTACTATCCCGACGCTTATAAGATCATCTACAGTAAGCTGTGGAGTCAATCTCCAGGTTAATCTGTAGGCAGTATATTTTATGAATGGGAGAGATTCCTTGATTATTTTTTCTTTTTCT
>JAGVMY010000013.1 GCA_020053565.1 Thermodesulfovibrionales bacterium | reverse complement strand
GGCTGCTACCGCATTACTCAAGGACACACCTGGCCTGAGGTTGAAAGAGATAGTCACTGAGGGGAGCTGACCTGAGTGGTTCACTGTCAAGGGACCCACGCTGCGGGTCAGTCTTGCAACAGCACTTAACGGAACCAGCTGTCCCGGAAAGACTCCTGAAAAAGACCTTATATAAAGCATGGACAGGGCAGAGGGATCCATCTGATATTGCGGTTCAAGTTCAATGATCACCATATATTCATTATTGGGAGTGAAGATAGTTGAAATCTGAGTAGAGCCATAAGCGTTCTGAAGAGCATCTTCAACCTGCTGCGCAGTAATTCCGAGTGCTGAAGCCTTATCCCGGTCGATTTCAATATTCACCTGAGGGTTCTTTATCTGCAAATCACTTGTCACATCCTGGAGTTCACGAAGTGCACTCATTTTTGCTTCGAGTATAGTTGAATATTTGTAAAGCTCATTAGTGTCAGGGCTCTGTAAAGTGAGCTGGTAGAGGCTCTTTGTCAGCCGGCCCCCGATACGGATCGGAGGAATGTTCTGCATGAACATCTGGATACCTGGAACTTGTGCAACTTTGGGGCGTAATTCCTGAATAATCTCATCAGCACTCAGGCGACGCTCAGAGCGGGGTTTCAAACGGATGAACATTCGTCCTTGATTGTTTGCAACACTTATACCACTTGCTCCAATGCTTGACATGAAGGCATCTACATTGGTGTCTTCTTTGACGATAGCTGCCAAAGCCTGCTGGTGCTTCTTCATCGAATCGAAGGAAATTCCCTGCTGAGCCTCGGTAAAAGCAAATATCTGGCTGGTATCCTCACTCGGAAGAAATCCCTTAGGGGATGCAACAAACAGATATCCTGTAGCTATAAGGGTGAACGCGGTGATAATCATTGTGGTGCGGCGGTGCTTTAAAACTTCTTTGAGACTCCACTCATAAGCATGGAGCATGCTCTTGAAGGCATGTTCAGAAAGTTCATACAGACGGCCATGTTCCTTCTCTGCACGTGGAGGCCTAAGGAACCGGCTGCAGAGCATCGGCGTGAGCGTTAAAGAGACGAAACCAGAAACTAAGATAGCTGAACTGATTGTCACTGCAAATTCATGGAGTAACCGTCCGAGGATTCCGCCCATGAAAAGAACCGGTATAAAAACCGCAACGAGTGAAAGCGTCATAGAAAGAATGGTGAAGCCGATCTCTCTGGAGCCGTTGAGCGCTGCCTGAAGAACACTCTCGCCTTTTTCCATGTGACGGACAATGTTTTCTAACATGACAATGGCGTCGTCGACAACAAAGCCGACAGAGAGAATGAGAGCCATTAAAGAGAGATTATCTACACTGTATCCTAAAAGGTACATAACCGAGAAGGTGCCTATCACTGACATAGGCAACGCCATACTTGGAATAATTGTCGCAGAGAGATTACGCAAAAAGAGAAAAATCACCAGTATTACAAGGCAGACAGCTAAGAAGAGAGTGAACTTAACGTCATTGACCGACTCGCGGATCGATACAGAACGATCATAGAGGATATTAATGTTAACAGACGCAGGAATTTGCGCACGGAATGTGGGCAGAAGCTTCTTAATGGAATCCACTACCTCAACGGTATTAGTACCGGGCTGGCGCTGGATTGCAAGCACAATGGCACGGGAATTGACGTACCAGCTTGCTATTTTATCGTTCTCTACACTATCAATAACCCGTCCAATTTCTTGAAGACGGACGGGCTTACCGTTTCGATAAGTCACAATAAGTGGACGGTACGCAGCTGCATCTGTGAGCTGACCAGTTGCCTCTATTGTAAATGCCTGATGAGGTCCGTACAGAGTCCCGGTAGGCAGATTCACATTTCCTCGCTGAACTGCATTTGACACTTCATCGATACCGATACCACGTGAGGCAAGTGCCTTGGGATCGAGCTGAACCCGGACAGCATATTTCTGCGAACCAAAGATCTGAACCTGAGCCACGCCGTTCACCATAGAAATACGCTGGGCCATAAAGGTATCTGCATATTCATTCACCGTTGAAAGAGGGAGGGTTGGCGAATTCAGAGCAAGATAAAGAACAGGCTGGTCTGCAGGGTTGACCTTCTGATAAGAAGGAGGACTCGGCATGTTCTGCGGGAGCTGGCGTGCGGCTTTGGCAATCATCGCCTGTACATCCTGTGCTGCTGCATCAATGTTTCTACTTAAGTCGAATTGAAGCGTAATTTGAGCATTACCCAGAGCACTCGTAGAGGACATCGAATCGAGGCCGGCGATAGTAGAAAACTGTCGTTCAAGGGGAGTGGCTACGGCTGAAGCCATTGTTTCCGGACTGGCTCCTGGAAGGCTCGCGGTAACCAGGATAGTAGGAAAATCCACGTTAGGGAGATCACTTACAGGTAAGAGTTGATACCCTATGATGCCAAAGAGTAAAATGGACATCATGATGAGAGTCGTCATGATTGGTCGACGGATACAAAGCTCGGAAATATTCACTATCGCTTTCCTTCGCTGCCCTCAGAAGTGCTTTTTATTTCCACTTTGGCGCCAGGGACAAGACGGAGCTGGCCGTCTGTCACTACCTGTTCGCTAGGTTCAAGTCCTTTCTCGATAACGACTTCACCATCAAGGTTTCTTCCTATTACTACCGGACGAGATTCAACAGTGAGATCAGATTTAACAACAAAAACATACAATCCCTGTTGTCCAGTCTGAACAGCCTGGGACGGAACAACAATAGCATCGGGCTGTGTAGTGAGTGTGAGAACCACATTGACAAATTGTCCTGGCCAGAGCCTTTTTCCCTTATTTTCAAATGTCCCTTTAAGTTTGATGGTTCCAGTGGAAGTATCGACTGTGTTATCCACGAAGGTCACAATACCCTGTACTGGGGAATTCTCATCGCCCGGGATGATAGCTTCACCTTTAAGTTTTCCTTCTGCCATGTATCTTTTAATCTGCTGCAGGTGTTGTTCAGGAATAGAGAAGGTCACATAAATAGGTTGGATCTGATTTATAACCACCATGGGATTATCAGCATTGGCCTTGATCATGTCGCCCTGATGAGATAACAGGCTACCCGTGCGACCGTCTATAGGAAAATGAATGAAGCAGTAGCTCAACTGTAGCTTTGCATTTTCTACAGCGGCCTTGTCTGCAAGGACTGTTGCTTCAAGAGCTGCGGCATTAGTCTGAATCTGGTCATACTGTTGCTGAGCCACATACCCTTTACTCACAAGTTCTCCGTAGCGACGGGCGTCCACACGGGCATTTTCAAGTTGAGCAGTATCTCTTGCCAGGTTGGCTTCTGCCTGTTTGAGCGCTGCTTCATAAGGCCTCGGGTCAATGGTAAAGAGGATATCACCTTTTTTTACGTCTTGACCTTCTTTGAAATGAATACGTATAAGTTCTCCCCCGATCTGGGATTTGACAGAAACTGTGGAATAGGCTTCCACGTTGCCAATAGCGCGCAACTGTACTGGAACGGTTTTTTGAACAACTTTACCTATAGTTACCGGTACAGCATCCCTTCTTAATTGCTGTTCTGACTTTTCACCTGAACATGCTAAAAGTAAAATCGCCCATAAAAAAAACAAGAAAACAACACCTGTTCGAGTTTTATAAAACACCTTTCTTATTGACATTTGTTACTCCTGATTATTTTTTTAGCTCGAAATCACATTCATCCATTAATTTTTTGCTGAAATTTTTCTTTATCATTTTCTTCATATAGATTACAATATGTAAATAAGGAATAACCACATTTAAGAGAATCCCCTTGTCAGTCTCTATAACAAAGTTTTATTATTATTTTTAACGATGCGTATTGATAAAATTGAGTTAATAGGATTTAAATCCTTCGCAGAAAGAACTGCATTTAACTTTCAGTCAGGTATTACCTGCATCGTTGGTCCAAACGGCTGCGGGAAGAGCAATATTGTTGATGCATTCCGGTGGGTTCTCGGAGAGCAGAGCGCAAAGACCCTCAGGGGCGAGAGGATGGAAGAGGTTATCTTTAATGGCTCTGTATCAAAGAAACCAAGGGGCATGGCTGAGGTTACAATAGTCGTTTCAGGACTTAACGGTTCACGGCAGTCCACGCCTGATGAAACCGAAGAAGACCCATCAGACACCGCATATGTGACGAGAAGGCTTTACAGGTCGGGTGACAGTGAATATATACTGAACAAAAATCAATGCAGGCTCAAGGATATTAAAGACCTCTTTCTCGATACCGGCCTTGAGGTAAAAAGTTACTCCATACTCGAACAGGAGAGGATTTCAGAGATACTGAACTCAAAACCTCAGGAGAGAAGATTTCTGATAGAAGAAATCGCGGGAGTTATGAAATACAATGCAAGGAAAAAAGAAGCCATTGCGAAGCTCGAATCATCAAGGACAAACCTCCAGAGAATAAACGATATCATTATAGAAGTAAAAAAACAGATTAATCTCCTTGACAGATTGGCAAGAAAGGCTGAGCGGTATAAAAATCTCTCTTCTGAGATCCGTTCTATAGAACTCAAGATTGCAAAAAGAGATTATGAAACTCTGAAAGAGTCATTTAAAAATATATCTTCCGAATACAATGCTCTAAAAGAAGATGAGTCACTCAAGAGGGCAGAACTCAGCAATATCGAAAATCAGACCGAGATTAAACGTTTTAAGCTCCTCGAAGAAGAAAAGGCATTAGAACAGTTACGGATTCAGTTCCAGAACATGGAGAGGGAGATTGCTGAATTTGAAAAGACTGTTGCAGTGTCAAAAACAGATAAGGACAACCTCAAAGAATATCTCACAAAACTTTTCCTTCAGGAAGAAGAATTCAATGCAAAGAAAACAGAGGCATTAGCGAAGCAGGCAGAACTTGATGTCACTGAGGCAGAACTCCTGTCACACATGGAACGCCAAAAAGAACTGCTCAGGGAAAAAACTGACATCGTCAAATCTCTGGAAGATGAGCTTATGGACAATGAGGAATCACTTGAGGAAAAAAGGAGGAAACTCTTCAGGACATCAGAAGAACTCAGTAATCTTAAAAACGAACTGAGCAGGTTTCAGTCATCCTTTGAAGACCTTAACCACAGGGAAGTATCATCGATAAAAGATGTGGATACTTTGAGGAATGTATCAACCGAGGCAGATTCCTCTTTAAGGGACGTGGAGATGACCATTCTGGCAAAGAATAACGATCTTCAACTGCTCAATGAAAAGAAGAATATATTTATGAACGAACTCTCTATGAATAAAAACAAAATTGAGGAACTGAGGGAAACACTATCGAAGTTGAGAGAGGAGCTCGCTTCGTTCACATCGCG
>JAGVMY010000070.1 GCA_020053565.1 Thermodesulfovibrionales bacterium | reverse complement strand
TTTCATATCGGCTCCTTTCTTGATGCTTGTTTTTTGGTGAAACTACATCATTTTAGGAGCCGCTATTACTAAATTTCAACTAAGATTAACATTCATTCCTCAAACAGAATGCGGGCTTTTTCATTAAACCCTCCTAAATTTCATATTAACATTTTTAAAAAGGCAGAGGTATTTGCACGATGTTCAACAGATGGTCACGTCCTTTTTGTCAAAGCCTTTTTTCAGTCTCCTTATAATATCATCAACAAAACTCACCTCAAGCCATTGCTGCAATTTCAGATAATTGTATATATGTTCTGTCTTTGAGACATAGTTCATTCTGTCAATAAAGACATAATCAACATAACAAATGATCTTTTCACATAATATCTCTGGGTTCATTGGAAGTACAGGTCCTATGAACGCATATGTTTTTATCCCTTCTTCATGAAGTCTCTTTACGGTATTTATCCTTGCTTCAAGAGGTGGGGTTTTAGGTTCGAAGACTTTTCTTATTCTTTCATTATCTGTGGTGATGGTAATACCTATTTCCAGTTTTTTAAATTTTTTGAGAATATCTATATCCCTAAGGACAAGGGGAGATTTTGTGAGTATGTCAACAGGAAACTGGTAGGGTAATAACTCTTCAAGACATCTCCTCGTGAGTTTATATTTCCCCTCAACGGGTTGATAAGGGTCGGTGACTGAACTGATGATTATGTTACCCTTTGCCGCTCTCTTAAGCTGTCTTCTCAGAATTTCCGGTGCGTTTATTTTGGCATCAACAAAACTTCCCCATGGTTCTGTATGGCCTGTGTACTTTTTCATAAATGAGGCATAGCAGTATCTGCATCCATGAAAGCAGCCGATGTAGGGATTAATGCAGTAATCAGCGCCAGGAATCCCGGATTTTGAGAGGATTGATTTTATTATAATCTCATTGGTGATAAAACTCATAATTTATTTTACCATTGTTATCAAAACGTCTTTTGATCTCATTTTAATTACAGGAGCACTTAAAGAGGTAGATTTGTTTTTGAATAGAGAGATTAGTTAAAACTAAGAGAGGTCTGTTTTTTCAGTTTATGCAAAAGTTTACCAATGTGTTTATTTAACGGATTTGATCGTTTAAGGAATGTGAGAGGTGGCTTTTTCCGTACACCAAGTTTTTTCAGTTCATAGATGAGCTCTCTAATTCTAAGGCATCTTCCTGATTATTTTTTCTGAGGAGGGCTTCTGCCTCTTTAATGTATTCACCGCATGTTTTATTTCGTTTGAGTATCTCCATCTTCAACGCTTCTATTATCTTATTGTACTGCCTCTGCATAAGCTCTGCAAATCTCTCACTAAAGCCAGGGGTACTCAGGATATGCTTATAATCAACCTTATGAGAGGAAATTATCTCTCCTTTGCGGTATACCTGGGTTATAATAAAAGGATTTTTCATTCCGAGATCTTCTGTATCAACGAGATATATTCCACCTGAGAGATTTACTTTTGTGCTCAACCCCTTAGAAATTTTTGAAGTAATTTTTATAACATCTTTATTCATTTCAAAAGACCTTCCTCTCTCATTATTTTAATCACATAACACAGCAATGGAATGATTTTAATCTACACTTTTTAGATGTGCATGTCAAATAATACCCTTATGAAGAAACCTTCGCGTATGCTTCAATTTTTCCCGAAGAATCTTGTCATAATTGAGAATGCAGAAAACAGGTTTGACAAAAACTCTACCCTTCCTTTATGATTTTTGTTACCCTCTGATAATTTTAAGGGCTTTATGAGTTCATCAAAAAGATGATAGCCCTAAAAATAAAGTGTTCACTGAGAACGGAGTACGTTATGTATTTTCAAGAATTGATTTTAAAACTCCAGCAGTTCTGGTCAGAGAAAGGTTGCATACTCCTTCAACCTTATGACTTGGAGGTAGGTGCGGGCACTTTCCACCCTGCAACATTTTTCAGGGTTTTAGGGCCAGAGCCATGGAAAGTTGCTTATGTTGAGCCATCAAGGAGGCCAACTGATGGAAGATATGGAGAAAACCCGAACAGGCTCCAGCACTATTACCAGTATCAGGTCATCCTGAAACCATCTCCATCAGACAGCCAGGAAGTCTATCTTGAAAGCCTTTTTTATTTAGGGATAGACCCTCTCAAACATGATATCAGATTTGTTGAGGATGACTGGGAATCTCCCACACTCGGTGCATGGGGCCTCGGATGGGAGGTATGGCTCGATGGCATGGAAATCACACAGTTCACCTATTTCCAGCAGGTCGGAGGCATAGATCTTAAACCTGTCTCACTTGAATTAACGTATGGACTCGAAAGAATTGCAATGTATCTGCAGGGAGTGGACAATGTATTTAACCTTGACTGGTGCGAGGGCATAAAATACGGCGAAATCCACCATAGCGATGAAGTGGAATTCTCAAAGTATAATTTTGATTATGCTGATACAGAACTCCTCACAAGACAGTTTGATGCATATGAGAAGGAGTCAATCAGACTCAATAAACTCGGGCTTGTCGTCCCATCGTATGAGTTCTGCCTGAAGTGCTCACACACATTTAACTTACTTGATGCAAGGGGTGTCCTTTCTGTCACAGAAAGGACAGGATATATTGCACGTGTGAGAAATCTTGCAAAAAACTGTGCAGAAGCATATTACAGACAAAGGGAAGAGATGGGATTCCCGCTCCTCACGCAAGTGGAACAAAGGGATTAAAATGGGAGCCGACGAAATCCGGAACTTCCCCCTTCTTCTTGAAATCGGCACTGAGGAAATACCTGCACGGTTTCTGCCAGGAGCAATCCAGAGCCTGAAAGAAAACACTATTACCATTTTAAAAGAAAATTTTATCGAGTTTTCAGAAATAAAGACGTATGCAACTCCAAGAAGACTGAGTCTTATCGCTCAAGGATTGCCTGAAATACAGGAAGGTCGTGTACGAGAGGTATTTGGCCCTCCTAAAAAGGTAGCCTTTGATTCCACAGGCATCCCTACTGAAGCAGCTTTAAGGTTTGCAAAATCCCAGGGTGTAGCTGTTGAGAGTCTCATTACAAAAAAGAAAGATAAGGGTGAATATGTTGTTGCAGTGATTGAAGAACAACGAATGGCTGTGAGAGACATCCTGCCAGAACTATTAAAAAGGATTGTACTTTCTCTACGCTTCCCAAAGGCCATGAAATGGGGAGACAAAAACATATGGTTTGTCAGACCAATGCACTGGCTATTAGCTCTGTTTGGGAAAGATACCATCAATTTTGAGATAGATGGTATTAAAAGTAGCAACATGACAAGGGGACACCGCTTCCTCTCACCTGCTCTATTCCAGGTGAAGGATATTTCAACTTACATTAACCTTCTTAAAAACAACTTCGTCATCCTTGACCAGGAAGAAAGAAAAAAAATGATTCTTGAGGGCATTAGAAGATTGTCCACCACAGTAGATGGAAGACCTGTAGAAGACGAAGAACTCATAGAAACAGTGACCTATCTTGTTGAATATCCTGTCCCTGTTCTCTGCAACTTTCAGAGAGACTATCTGGAATTGCCAAAAGAACTGCTCATTACTGTCATGAAGGACCATCAGAAATACTTCGCCATAGAAGATGATGAAAATAAACTCATTAATTTTTTTATCATCATCAGTAATACAAAAGAAGAAAATGCAGAGACAGTTACGATTGGTGCTGAGCGGGTCATAAAGGCAAGATTTGAAGATGCGAGATTCTATTTCGAGGAGGACAGAAAAAGGCTCCTCTTTGACAGAATAGAAGATCTCAAAAAAGTCACTTTTCATGACAAACTTGGAAGTCTGTATAACAAGACGAAACGAGTTGCATCAATTGCAGAATTTCTTGCAAACAAAATCATCCCCTCAGAAAAAGACAGGCTGAGCAGCGCTGCATGGCTTTCAAAAACAGACCTCATCACAGGCATTATCAGAGAGTTTCCTGAATTACAGGGAATTATGGGTAAATATTACGCAATCAATGATGGAGAAGATACCGAAATTGCAGAGGCATTAGCAGAGCAGTATCTCCCTCTACATTCCGGTGGAAGTCTTCCAAAAACAGAAAGCGGAGCCCTTCTCAGCATAGCTGATAGGATAGACAACTTATCTGCCTTCTTTGCAATCGGCCTTATCCCTACAGGGTCTGAAGATCCCTTTGCCCTCAGAAGACAGGCTCTTGGAATTATCTCAATACTATTAGACAAAGGCTACAGCATCACATTAACAGAACTCGTTGATAACGCATTAGAAAACTTCTCAACTATAAATAATGTGAAAGACATAAGGGCAACCCTACTTCAATTTTTTGAACAAAGGTTTGAACCTGTGTTTTCAGACCAGGGTTATAGTCTTGACCTTATACAGTCAATCCTTCCCCTTTCTCTTGATATGCAACTAAAAGATATAAAAGAAAGGCTCGATACACTCCAGAAGTTCAAAAAGGACAAACAGTATAACGATTTTCTGCTCGCAATAAAGCGTGTCCATAATATAATCCCTGAGGCCCAACTCCCTGAATTAAAAACAGAACTCCTGATAGAAGAACCTGAGA
>JAGVMY010000166.1 GCA_020053565.1 Thermodesulfovibrionales bacterium | reverse complement strand
GGATATTCTCAATCCGAATGGTATGTTATTAACAAACATTGTTGACAACTTTCAAAAAGGTGCTTTTCTGCCTTCATACCTTAAGACATTAAGAGAGGTCTTCGGCGATAAAAATGTTCATCTGGTATCTGTAAACCCAAACTTTAAGAATATAGGAATAAGTACGTTTATTGTCATTGCAGGCAATGGTAATCTGGATATAAACGATTTTAACCGGTACAGCAAGTCTCAAGGTGATGACACAACGTATGTGGTACCAGAAGAGGTCATGGATGATTTCCTGAGTAAAAGACATTCTGTTGTGTTAAGGGATGATTACGTTCCTGTTGATAATCTCCTCGCCCCTGTCTTTGAAGAAAGATTCGAGTATGATAGAAAAAATTAATAATTTATGAGCGGTATCGCTATCTGGATAACAGGACTTCCCGGAAGCGGGAAAAGCACCGTTGCTGATGCACTAAAAATAGCCCATTCTGAATCTATTATTCTCAGGATGGACGAATTAAGAAAAATCGTGACGCCTGAGCCAACCTATTCTGATGCTGAAAGAGAAATAGTTTACAGGACACTTGTCTATGTCGCGAAGATACTCACAGAACACGGACATGATGTAATCATAGATGCTACAGGTAATCTCAGGAGATGGCGTGATCTTGCAAGAAGACTTATACCACGATACATAGAGACATATCTCAGATGCACGATTGATTTATGTAGAGAGAGAGAAAAGCAGAGGATAGAGACACACGGAGCACCAAAGGATATCTATAAAAAGGGCGCCGAGGGCTGGCCTGTACCTGGCATGGTGGTACCTTATGAAGAGCCATTGAATCCTGAAATTATAATCGATACAGATAAAACGTCACTAAAAGAAGCAATAGTAATAATAAAAAGGAAGATAGCGGCCTCTCCTCTATAAGTGCTTATAACTTATATCCCAAAAAATCTTCTGGCACCAAATCCTTTCATTTCAAACATTACTGCAATACTGAAGTCATGCGGTTTCTTCACAAACTCCAGATTTATACCCCAGCATTGACTTATATACTTTAGGTTCATCGTAATGTCTGATATCTTTTTTACTGTGCCATCATACCAGAATCTTCCTTCTGTATATAAAAATTTATAGGGTTGGAGCCCTATTCCTGCTCCATAAAATGTAATATCTTCTTGTTTGTTATATCTCTGTGCGGCTCCAATTGTTGCATTTGAGACCTTTATCCACATTTCAGAATTGACGCTTTCAACCCTGCCCTTATGGACATCATAACTTGTATCAAGGCGAAGAGAGATAGGCTTTTTTACCCCAACCTCGAGCTTCAAAGGGAGGAACGGCCTGTCTCCATGATATGAGTCAAAACCCTGTGAAACCCTGAAAACCAGAAACTCTCCACTGTTATTTAAAAACCTGTTCAGCAAAGCGAGTTCTACCTTGGATGTTTTCTTGAAAAGCTCTGTTGAATCGAATACAGGCAAGCTATTCTCAGAATTTGTGACAAGATGATATTCAAGGGAAGGTTCTACGATATGTGTGAATGATTCGTACCTTTTTATCAACCTTGTATGCGTGACAATACTATACTCAATGGCTTCCCTGTGAGGAGAGTTTCCACTTTCTTCATTGTTATGGAGGGAATATGCTGTCTCACGTAAAGCGAGTTCCTGCGTGACAACAATATCACTGCCAAATGTATGGAAAATCTTTGGATAGATATCAAGCCTCTGGCCAGATACACCTTGATCCCTCCAGAAATTGGAGACTGTGGCTATAGTCGAAAACCAGAAATTTCCAATCTTTGTAGGGTTCAGGACATATCCTACCTCGGGTAATTTCTGGGCAGGATCAGTCGTCTCCTTAAGGTCGACCCAATACTGTGATAAAAGGTATGCACGGGAGTTTTGAAGAGGAAGCGATATCTCTCCATCTGACTGGAGGAAACGATTTGTACGTATCTGAAAATGAGGATCGAACTCTCTGAAGAAGTCCTTTTCGTTTACATAGTTTATATTGAGAAAACCGCCTATTCCTTCTGTGGATCTTTGATCATGGACAGCCCTGAACTCATAGAAGTTTTTATGAAGTTCCGTGTCTCTTATATGATAAAGCGCTACGTTGCCTTTTATATCCCCAGGTTCTACATACCGGTATTCTAAGCCTTCCCCAATGCCTCGTTTTGAGTATATATCCATGAGAAATGTTAAATCCCTGTTTTCTGATATCGGCCAGAAGAAAGGTGTATTGAGATGTATCCCTTTTGATTTACTATAACCTATAACCGGGGGGAGCAATCCTGTTTGTCTTTCAGTAAGAATCGGTGCCCGAAAATAAGGGGTATAAAGGATGGGGACATTATTAATACGAAAAGAAACATCTCTGGCTTTTAATCTTTCTCCGACCACTGCATCGACATCTCTCCCCCTGAAACACCATGCAGGCAGTGGACCATCACATGTAGTAAAAGTTGCCTCCGGGCTGAAGTAATAACCCTCCCCTCTTTTTTCAATTTCCCTTCCTGAGATGTGATAATTCTCTCTTTTGAAGAAAATCTCTGTATCGTATAGTCTACCTGTTTTTGTTTCAAGATTTAACTCCGCCCTGCTTGCGGTAAATGACATGTCTTTATCCTTGTATCTGACATTTCCTATCGCAATAGCCTCAGATGTGTACTCATTATATCTCATCTCATTTGATTCGATAGACATTTCACCTTTCTGAACTTTTACAGAGCCTTTCGCAATGTACGTAGATGTTTCTTTTTCATATTCAAGAGAGTCTGAGGTCATGGTCATCTGCTCTTCTGCAAAACAACAAAAAGTGAATAGCAGGAAGTAAATAGTAAATAGTAATATGAAAAAAATCATCCTTCTATATTTCTTACTGTTCTCTGATAACTGTTTACTGTTCACTTTTATTCTCTTAACCTTGTGAGCACACCCTTCTGTCCGATAACCTCTTTCGCCTCTCCTATTGTATAAAAAGAGCCTGTAATCACGATAAGCGAGGAGTGAGGATTAATGAAAGAAGAGTTTGTGGCCAATTCAATAGCATCTTTAACAGTCGAAGCAATATGAACATCATGGAATCCTAAAGATATCGCAATACCGGCAAGTCTTTCAGGGGAAGCAGCCCTTTCATAATCAGGTGACGTAAGTATTATCTTAGACGCCAATGGAAGAAAAGGCTTCACAATACCTCCAATATCTTTGTCACCCATAATGCCAAGCACAACTATAACTTTTTTATATTTCCCGAGAAAGTTTTTTTTCAACGCATCAGTAAGCGCCTCTGCTGCGGCAGGGTTATGTGCACCATCTATCACGATAGGCGGGTCTTCTTTTATAATCTCAAGCCTTCCCGGCCACCTCACACTCAAAAGACCATCCCTGATAAATTGAGAAGCGAGCAACGAGAAATGAGAACTTATTTTATCAGAGAGAACTTCGATTGTTTTAATGGCAACTGATACGTTCTGGAGCTGGTGCTTTCCTATGAGAGGAAGATGTAAATCATTCATTGAGAGTGAACCCTTATTAAGGTAATCAAAGTATATTCCGGTAAGATCTTCCTTTTTAAGTACCGAAGAAAAATCCCTTCCGTAAAGATACTTTTCTGCATTTTTTTCCTTTGCCTTTGCTTCAATGACTTCTAACACTTCATGGACTTGAGATGAGATGACAACAGGCACCTCGTCTTTTATAATGCCCGCTTTCTCAGTGGCTATATCTCTTAATGTGTTGCCGAGAAACTTCATGTGGTCGTAACTTATATTTGTGATTACAGACACCGCAGGTATAATGATATTTGTCGCATCGAGTCTTCCTCCCATACCAACTTCTATTACTGCAACATCTATTTTTTTTCTTTTGAAATACTCCAGTGCTATTGCAGTTACTACTTCAAAAAATGTTGGTGAAAAATCACCCGAGTGTGTAACTATTTCTCTTACTTCATCTATAAGATCAATTACTTCTTTCTCTGTTATCTCTTCACCATTAATCCTTACCCTCTCTGTGAAACTCACAAGATGAGGTGATGTGAATAGCCCAACCTTGAGGCCGGCAGATTGTAGAATTGATGCAATAATCGCAGCTGTTGAGCCTTTTCCATTTGTTCCTGCGATATGTATGGAAGGGAATGATTTATGCGGGTTTCCGAGTGCAGATAAGAGCCTGACTATATTATCAAGACCGAATTTAATACCGTACTTCTGGAGGCTGTAAAGATAATGAATCGTCTCGCTGTAGCTCATGAGAGGAGTTCAATGAGCTTTGCAACTGTTTCCTTCAGACTTTTTCTATCGACAACTATATCTAGAAGCCCGTGCTCAAGGAGAAAGTCAGCCCTCTGAAAATCCTCCGGAAGTGGCTGTTTAATAGTCTGCTCTATCACTCTTGGGCCTGCGAAACCAATCAGGCTTTTCGGTTCAGCAATAATGATGTCTCCGAGCATCGCAAAGCTTGCAGTGACCCCGCCAAACGTCGGGTCACACAGAATGGATATATAAAGAACACCGTTATCTTTCAGCCTTCCTATTGCAGCAGCAACCTTTGCCATTTGCATAAGGGAGAATATCCCCTCCTGCATCCTTGCACCCCCGGATGAGGCAACAATAATGAGAGGTTGTTTCTTTTCATTAACCCTTTCTGCAATCCGTGAGATTTTTTCACCCACAACAGAACCCATACTCCCGCCCATGAAGGCAAAGTCCATAACAACTATACTTACAAGATGACCTTTTATAAGTGCATCACCTGAAATCACTGCCTCCTTAAGACCACTCTTATTTTCATTCTCTTTTAACCTGTCTTTATAAGAGATGGCGTCCTTAAAATGAAGCGGATCACCTGACTTAATCTCTACATCCATCTCTATGAAGCTTCCTTCATCAACAAGGAGTCTTAATCGCTCTCGAGCACTTATCCTGAAATGATAATTGCATTTTGGACAGACCTTAAGGTTTCTCTCTATCTCCTTCTTATACACGACCTCCTTGCAACTATCGCACTTGACCCATAGACCTTCCGGTATTTTCACCTTTCTGTCAGTCTTTACTTCTTTCGTCTTTTTAAACCAGGCCATTTATTGCCTCCCTCAGACTGATAAGATAATTCCTCAGCTCATCAGGGGACTCATGAAGTCTTCTCACGATTGCACTGCCTACGATTACACCATCAGATACTTTTGCAACTGCCGATGCCTCCTCAGGAGTCGAGACTCCGAAACCGACTGCTATAGGTTTGTCTGTGTATTTTCTTATTTCTGATACCAATGTTTCTATTGAGCTATCAAGTAAAAGAGCTGCACCTGTGACACCGGTTATTGTGACATAGTATATAAAACCTTTTGATGCCTTTACTACCTTCTTTATCCTGCCAACTGTTGAAGTTGGTGCAAGGAGAAAAATAGCACTGAGACCAGCCTTCATTGATTGTTGTATAAATTCTTCTCCCTCATCAGGGGGTAAATCAGGTACAATCACTCCGTCAACCCCTGCATCTTTTGCATCTTTTATAAAAATTTCCTCACCATATTTAAATACAGGGTTGTAATAAGTCATAAGGACTATGGGTATCTGTGTGCTCTTTCTCAATTCTTTTACAAATGCAATTACCTTTTTCAATGTCACACCTGCCTTCAATGCCCTCTCTGATGCCCTCTGGATTGTCGGGCCATCTGCAATTGGATCTGTAAAAGGCACACCCAATTCAACAATATCAGCTCCGCACTCCTCAAACATAAGCACAATATCTCTTGTTTTTTCAAGAGAAGGATCTCCAGCCATGATATAAGGGATAAAGGCTTTTTTATTTTCCTTTTTTAATTTTTTAAATGCCTTTTCGATCCCCGATGTCACAGCTCTATCCCCTTAATCTTTGCCACATGCTGAACATCCTTATCGCCTCTCCCTGAAAGGTTTACTATAATAATTTTCTCTTGAGAAAGTTTCGGTGCAAGTTTTACAACTTCTGCAAGCGCATGGGCAGACTCCAGTGCAGGAATAATACCTTCTGTATTTGATAAAAGCTCAAATGCAGAGAGAGCCTCATCATCAGTTGCATATGTGTAGTTAATACGCCCTTTGTCCTTAAGATAAGGATGTTCTGGCCCAATAGCTGCGTAATCAAGCCCTGCAGATACAGAATGAGTTCCAAGAACATTTCCGTCCTCATCCTGTAATAGATAGGTTTTACACCCCTGGAATACTCCAATAGAGCCACCTGCGAACCTCGCTGCATGTTCCCCTGTTTCAATACCTCTGCCGCCTGCTTCAACTCCAATCATATGTATGTCTTCATCCAAAAACTCATAGAAGAGTCCGATCGCGTTGCTTCCGCCGCCCACACAGGCTACAAGATAGTCAGGAAGTCTCCCTTCACCATCAAGTATCTGCCTCCTTGTCTCTTTTCCTATGATTGATTGGAAGTCTCTCACCATTACAGGAAATGGATGTGGGCCGAAGACCGTGCCTAAGACATAATGCGTTGTATGGACATTCGTAGTCCAATCACGCAAAGCTTCGTTAATTGCATCTTTCAATGTCTTTGAGCCTACTGGTACTTCCGTAACCTTTGCACCGAGTAGTCTCATCCTGAACACATTCAATGCCTGCCGCTGCATATCCTCGGTGCCCATATATATTTCACATTTAAGGCCAAAAAGTGCTGCTCCTGTCGCAGTTGCCACACCATGCTGCCCAGCGCCTGTCTCTGCAATTACTCTTTTCTTCCCCATCTTCTTTGCGAGTAATGCCTGAGCAAGAGCATTGTTAATTTTATGTGCACCGGTATGTGCAAGGTCCTCACGTTTCAGGTAAACCTTTGCACCACCAAGATATTCTGTGAATCGTTTCGCAAAATAAAGTGGTGTAGGCCTTCCTATATATGTTTTCTGGAGATAGCTGAGTTCCCCTTGAAATTCCTTATCTTTTTTAGACCTCAAGAACGCCTCTTCGAGTTCCTTAAGCGCAGGTATAAGAGTCTCAGGCACAAAACGACCACCGTAATTACCAAAATATCCTTTCCTATCAGGTAACTTTTTGATAATCCCCCCATTGCTCTATTTCTGTTTATATGATTTTTTTGTGTTTGTATTATACCACAATATGAGAAGCCTAAAAGATGAAGGAATTTGTAGAAAAGTTTAAAATATTGATGACTTATGCATATGAGCGTAAGATAAAAGGAGGGAAGTCTCCGAAAACAGCACCTACTTATATCGCGGAAAAACATTAAAAGGAAGTTGGTAAGATGCAAAAGTATAAATGCACTGTTTGTGGGTATGTATATGAACCTGAAAAAGGAGACCCTGATTCAGGCATAAAACCAGGAACGCCTTTTGAAGAACTGCCTGATGACTGGGTTTGCCCAGTGTGTGGAGCTGATAAATCGTTGTTTGAAAAGGAGGGTTAACTATGGCTGTGAGAGAAATAAAAACAGATATCTACTCAGTAGGCGCAATAGACTGGGACAGGAGATTATTTGATGAACTCATACCCCTTCCAGACGGAACAAGTTACAACTCTTATGTAATAAAGGGGAGTGAAAAAATAGCACTGATAGACACTGTTGACCCAACCAAAGAATACGAGCTTATACGTAATCTTGAGAAAATTGACATTAAGAGTATTGACTACGTAATCTCTCACCACGCTGAGCAGGACCATTCAGGGACTATACCTAAAATTCTTGAGCTTTATCCAAAAGCAAAGGTACTCACCAATCCTAAATGTAAAGATATGCTCATAGACCTGCTCTTACTACCTGAGGATAAATTTATAATCGTAAATGATATGGAGACAGTTTCTCTGGGAAATAAAACACTGGAGTTCATCTTTGCACCATGGGTCCACTGGCCTGAAACCATGTTTACATACGTGAAAGAGGATAAAATTCTATTCACGTGCGATTTTTTAGGTTCACATCTCGCGACAAGCAATGTGTTCGCACCTGATGAACCAAAGGTATACGAGTCGGCGAAACGGTACTATGCAGAGATAATGATGCCATTCAGAACAAGCATCAAGAAACATCTGGAAAGAATAAAAGGCTTACAGATTGAGTTGGTTGCACCAAGTCATGGACCGATTTACCTCAATTCTGATTTTATTATTAACGCATATAAAGAGTGGGTTTCGGACGAGGTAAAGAATGAGGTGGTTATCCCATTTATCTCAATGCATGGCAGTACAAAAAAAATGGCAGAACACTTCATGAATGCGTTAATAGAAAAAGGGATAACGGTAAAACCATTTAATTTATCACAAACAGATATTGGAGAAATGGCAATGGCTCTTGTAGATGCCGCTACCATAGTAATCACCTCGCCAACAGTTTTAGTTGGCCCGCATCCGAATGTTGTATATGCAACGTATCTTGTGAATGCGTTAAGGCCAAAGCTGAAATTTGCATCTGTAATTGGTTCTTACGGATGGGGCGGGAAAATGATAGAACTTCTAAAAGGAATGCTCACCAATCTTAAGTTAGAAATTATTGAACCTGTCATTATAAAAGGATTTCCACGGGAGCATGATTTAAAAGCATTAGAGAGATTGGCAGACGATATTCTCAAAAAGCACAAAGAAAACAAAATTGTTTAAAAAACAGAGAGGATTCAATGTCTCAAATCCTGACCTTGAATCCTCAAACCCTTTCCTTGTAATCTCAGATAAACTCCTCTATCTATCCCTCAAAGGTTATTGCCTGAGTTGGACACGTGTCAGCAGCTTCCTGACAGTCGCAGGTATTACATTTATCAGGCCCTATGATATATGCCTTTTCATCGTCTCTCACTTCGAATACTTCTGGGCATAGTTCCTGGCATGTGCCGCAACCTTCACATAAGTCCCAGTCTACAATAGGTTTTTTAGGCATAACTACCTCCTTCTGGTCTTCGACCTTTATTCTTTTTCTATTATTTCAAAATTTTTCATAAACTGGGCAACTTGAACGCCGAGATATACACATAGGCATTCTTTGCTTCGCTAAAATCAAGTCCCATAGAAATATCATGTTTTTTGATTTCAGGATACATCTCAAATAACTTTTTCTTTAAGTCCTCCATTGTATAACTCATAAACCCTCCTTTACCGAGGCTGATTCCACCTTACTTATCTCTTTGCATGTGTTTTTTACCGAACAATAATAAAATACCCTTCCTGCAACCCTTAAGTCAAGACGTTTCATGCTTTTACGCAACAAATTACTTACTTAATACACTTGACATTAAAACAGGAGCTATCCTATCATTCAGAAATGGATTTGCAAGAGGTTTTTGGATTATACGAGCAAGAACTGAGGATTACAGAAGACAGGCTTAAAGACCTCTTCAAGAGCAAAGTCTATCAGATACCTCATATTGGAAACTACCTCATTGAAGGCGGCGGTAAAAGAATCAGACCGCTGCTCCTGATTTTAAGCGCAGAGATTGCAGGTTACTCAGGAGACGCACGTCTCACCTTCGCAAGCATCGTTGAATCTATACATACAGCCTCCCTGCTCCATGACGATGTGATAGATGGTGCAGAGATAAGAAGGGGAAAATCCCCTGCTCATTCTATGTGGGGAAACCAGGTTGTCATACTTGTTGGTGATTTTCTCTATTCAAATGCCCTGAGGCTCGCTGTAATGCATAAAAGCCAGAAGATCATGGAGACACTTTCTGAGGCAACAACAAAGATGGCAGAAGGTGAAATCTTGCAACTTATAAAGACAGGAGACCCTGATACCACAGAAGATGAATACCTCGACATCATCTCTTCAAAGACTGGTGCCCTGATCTCTGCTGCATGTAGGATAGGAGCAATCCTTGGCTCCATGCCTGAGGATAATGAGAACGCACTTACACATTTCGGTATGAAGACAGGAGTCGCATTTCAGATGGCAGATGACATACTTGACTACACAGCAGATGAGAGTGAACTTGGCAAACGCCTCGGCAAGGACCTTAAAGAAGGTAAAATAACACTCCCGCTTATATGCCTTCTGAAAACCGCATCAGACATAGAAATAGAAGAGGTGAAGAACATAATAAAGAGTGGTTTTACAAAAGGGAGCCTTAAAAAGATATTGAAGCTTTTAAAAAAATATAATGCAATAGAACTTTCGCTTCACAAGGCAACAGATATTATTGCAGATGCGAAGAAAGAACTTGCACTCTTTTCAGATTCACCTGCAAAGGAAGCTCTGTTCACAGTAGCTGACTATACACTCCTGAGAGGAAAATAGATGCATCCTCTTGCTGAGCTCGCAAAAAAAACGATAGAGACATACGTCAGGGAAGGACGAACTATTGACCCACCCAAAACTATTTCACCTGAGATGGCCAAAAAGGCAGGGGTCTTTGTCTCACTTAAAAAACACGGACAGCTCAGGGGATGTATAGGAACTTACATGCCACAATGTGAGAATATTGCACTCGAGATAATAAGAAATGCGATAGCTGCGGCAACACAGGACTACAGGTTTTCACCTGTAGAAAAAGATGAGCTTGGAGATATTATCTATTCTGTTGATGTTCTCTCTCCTTCTGAGAAGGTTAAAAAAATAGATGAGCTTGACCCCAAAAAGTATGGGGTAATCGTTGTAAGTGGATACAGGAAAGGACTGCTCCTGCCTGACATCGAAGGAGTTGATACTGTTGAAGACCAGTTAAGGATAGCAAAATTAAAGGCAGGTATTTTACCTCAGGAAGAGGCAGAGATTTTCAGATTCGAGGTCACTCGATATAAATGACCGAGATACCACTCACTTGTTGAGCTTGGATATCTCGCTCCAAAAGACCTCTTCTGGGGTGTGAAGTACCAGGTAAAGGAAATAATCTACAGTATTTTCCAGCTCGAGGATGCTGAATATGATTTTGTTGAAGGAGAGATACCCACACAGGAAGTAATTACCCTAAAAATGAGTATGGGCAACCTCATTTATGAAGGAGTGAAAAGGATAGATAACTGGAATAGGATCCGGGATGAGATGCCTGATACAGACTCTATCCTCAAAATGAGCAGTAATCCGATAAGTCTGTTTCAAAATATAGAACTCACCTCCCAAGACAAAGAGATGCTCTCCGTGATTAATGGCTCAAAGACAATTAAAGAGCTTATTGACAATTCATCGACGAGTTCGTTTGAAGCCCTGAAGACCCTCTATGTCTTATGGTCTATAGATTTGCTCGAAGAAAAAGAGAAAGTAGTAGAAAAAGCAGATGAGGCTGAAGAGACAGTTTCTTTACACGATATTCTGGAACCATTTTCAGAAGAGGAAGAGGCATTCATAAAAAGAGTAGACGAAGTATATTCAAACCTCGAGAGGCTCAGTACAAATGAACTCCTCGAGATTAATGAATGGTCAGACGAAGAAACTATAAGGAAGAATTATTATAAGCTTGCAAAGGAATTCCATCCTGACAGGTGCTTCAGTTCCAATGACCCGGAAATCAAAGACAAGCTCGCCACAATATTTGATGCATTAACACAGTCATACAATACGACTAAGGACTCTAAGAAAAGGGAACCGGAATATGTACCTTCTGATGAAGATCAACAAAAGGAAGCGTTCGATACTGTGCTTGCAGAAGAACAGTTCAGGCGAGGGGTTGAAGAATTTAAAAAGGGGAATTTCTGGGGTGCCTCTGACTCTTTGAAGTGGGCAACCAACTTAGACCCGGGGAAACCAAAATACTGGAGTTACCTTTCATTATCTTTATCCAAGATTCCAAACAGACTAAAGGATGCTGAACATGCATTGCTTCAGACAATAAAGCTTGAGCCATATAATGCAGAGCACCATGCGAATCTCGGTCTGATTTATATGAAGGCAGGTATGAAAAAGAGGGCACATAGCCAGTTCGAAAAAGCATTGAAATTTGATCCAGAAAATATCAGGGCAAAGGAAGGACTGGAACAGACAGAAAAATAATCAGCTTCTTTTAAACACTCCGCTTCTGCCTCCGCGTTTTTCCACAAGCATAACCTCTGAAATAGTCATTTCCTTATCAACTGCCTTACACATGTCGTAAATAGTTAACGCAGCTACAGATACAGAAGTCAGGGCTTCCATCTCGACACCAGTCTGGCCTGTAACCTTTACGCATGACGTTATATCTATTTTATTTTTCCTGCTGTCAAGTTTGAATTCTATAGTTACTGATGTAATATTCAATGGGTGGCACATTGGTATAAGTTCACTTGTTTTTTTTGCTGCCATTATACCTGCAACCTTTGCAACCCCAAGGACATCACCCTTTGATATTCCTATCTCCCTGATCAGCTTGAGTGTTTTGGGCTTCATATATACAGAGCCTTTTGCAACAGCTTCTCTGAGAGTAGCAGGTTTTTCAGTCACATCCACCATCTTCGCCTTACACTTTTTATCAAGATGAGAAAACCCTTTCATCAATCCTCCATATAAATATTTTAATGGTGCCGAAGGCGGGATTTGAACCCGCACAGCCTTTCAGCCACTAGACCCTGAACCTAGCGCGTCTGCCAGTTCCGCCACTTCGGCCTCAAAATATTATACCACCTCCACCGAAAAAATCATTATCTATGTTAAGCTTTCCACAATGAAAAGAGGGTTAAAGATAACGTTACTATCAATTATAGCGTTTGTATTAGTCGTAGGTATCGCAATTGCCATTCTCATTCACAATGTAAATAAGATTATCAAACATGAGCTTGAATCTGCCCTTGGTGAGGGATTTTCTGTCAGGAAGATCGACCTCCGTTGGGGACGGGTTGAGGCTTTCGATATCAGTTTCAAGAATCCTGTTGGCAAAGAGGTATTTAAGACAGAGAGTCTTATCCTTAATGCCGACTTTACAAGCATCCTCAGAAAAAAATATATCATTTCGAACCTCAACCTTAAAAACCCTTATATTATCCTGGAGACAGACAATAAAGGCAATCTCATAGCACCATTTCCACAAAAAGAGCCCACTAAAGAAATGGCAGAAAAACCTCTTCCCCCTATTGTGACAAAAAAGATTGAGATAAAGAATGGTGCTCTCGATTATCTTGACAGAAAGGTCTCGAAGACACCAGTTTTGACAAAATTGAGAGATATAGAGCTTGAATTCAAAGATATTGCTATTCCTCTGGGAGATAATTTTTCAACCTATACCCTTTCAGCAAACGTCCCTGGAAATCAGAGTATCGGTATCCTCAAGAGCAAGGGAAAGATAAAACCCAAGACAAGGGATATGGATTGCAAAGTTGAAATAAGAAAACTCGATATAACAGCATTCAAACCCTATTATCAGAAAAAGAGCGATGTTAATGTGACAAAAGGGACTCTTGATTTGGACATGGATACAAAGGTCAAATCGAGAAAAATAAATGCTCCGGGAAGAGCGGTACTCAAAGATCTTGATTTTGAGAAACGTCCCGGACTGGGCGGAACATTCCTGAATATTCCCCTCTCTGCAGTGATACTATTTCTTAAGAAAAACAATAACGAGATTGTGGTCAATTTTGTTATGGAGGGCGACCTCGATAACCCAAAATTCACCCTGAGAGAAGGTTTCATGGATAAAATTGCCATTGCTATGGCAGAACAACTCGGCCTCTCTGTAAAGAGAATAGGAGAATCAATAGTAATATTCGGTGCCGAAGGTACAAAAGAAGGGGGAAAAGGTGTTAAAGACATTGGAGAAAGTATCAAGAAAATTTTTAAATAAAAATTTTAATATTTAAAGGGGAGTCCTTCAGTTTTTACAACAAGCCATCTTACCTTTTCCTTTTCGAGTGTAAATGTTACATGAACAGGCCTTGGTAAATCTCCCAGAATATAACCTGTATCATTTCCGATAGTTGCAATAACTCTTACATCCATGTCTGCAGTAGCGATTCTTTCTTTAATGTTTATTTTTACATTCTCATACTCGATTTTGATATCACTCATTTGATGGAAAAAACGCTTCATATATTCTTTTATATAAAGATAGGTCAGGCCATATTCATCGCGATAGTTAAAAGAAACCTTTGTCATCACCCCATCAATGTCTTTCTTTTCTATTGCCTGAGAACCTTCCTTAAAAACTTTCTTTATCCTGCTCTCACCAGTGGGCCAAATGAGATAGATGGTGATGGGAATTAATATTATTAAGACTAAAAGTGCAATGGACTTTTTACTCAAGGCTTAGCCTTCCAATCTTGCCTCAAGCTCTGACGTGAAATCTTTATGAAAATTAAACACTGAATATCTCATTTATCTTTCTCTGCCATTCCTTTTCATCTATCACCTGAAACTCTATTCCCTTCGAAAATTCTTTATTCAGCTCTTTCCATTCCACTTTCTTGCCCAATTCATTGCAAAACTTAAAAACGTTTCTCTTATACTTCGTGTCTTCAAACTCTTTCAGATGAACGCCCTTTGTTTCAACAACATAGACTGTGCTGAAATCTCTGCCTGTATCGTCAGCCTTCGTAAAAATAAAATCAGGGTATATCTTGTTCTTTCGCCATCCTTGAATGCAGTAATCCTGTCTGGAAAGGTTCCTGTACCACCACAAAAGCTTTTCCTGTTCATCAAGATATATGGCTATAGATTTTTCCATCTCGTTGAATTCTTCTTCAGGGATAAAATCAAAAAGGCTCCTTGCAACTTCCGAATGATCATCCCTGATGAGTTTTTTGCTACTCTTTTTCACCGTGATACTTGGTGGTAGCTCATATCCCCCCTTATCGGCAAGCAGAAAAAACCAGAGCTTTTTCTTATCAATCAAGTCTCTGAATATTGCCTCAGATAACCTGTCACGTTCAGCTATCAGATGTTTGCGGGTCTCTTCAATGATAAACGCAAGGTTATTTGTAACTTTCTCTTTACTGTTCCTCTTCAGCAAAGCATCCAAAATCTCTTTCCCGATATCATGTGCAATCCAGGGATTAGGGATAATATCCAGCAACTGCCTTGTCATAAGAACATGGTCAAGCTTTAATCCTCCGCTCCTTGTTAACCGTCCTCTTTCCTCAATAAGTTCAGTCACGTCTTCACTTAGACCCACAGCAATTTCCTGATCCTGTGTTGTTATTTCTCCAAGCACAACATTCTTGATTTCAGTCAAATCGGCATTATTCCAGTCTATCCTGCTTAAAATATCCATGTCATAGTTAACATTACGCCAACTGCCATTTTCCTGAATTACAAATTTAGGCAGATAGACTTTACCCTCAAAGATCTTGAATTTATCCCTATACCTGACAGTCTTTTCCTTTGTAGCATCCTCTAATTCGGGATCGCCCTCTTTAACAGTTACCCTTGAAGCCAAGTCGCCTAAACCCTCGACCTCAAAACCCTTCTTGATATTCTCCAAAAGAACGCCTGCTTTCGACCTATGGCAAAAGACATAACTTTCATCAAGGTCTTTGACCTTGGTTTTGCGGGCTTTATACTGCCTGAGAATTCTTCCTACCAACTGAGTGATGCTCAACTGTGAACCCGGATTTGTCAATATCGTAAGGATATATGCAAAGGCACAGTCCCATCCTTCCTGAAGCGCCTGCTTGGTAATGATATACCTGATCTCACAATCACGGCTTAAAAGGTCTATGCCTTCTATGTCATCTTTTTCACTGCTTTTGATAGCTATCTCATTTTCTGATACACCGCACTGTTTAATCAGATATTCTTTGACAGCTTCTGAATGAACATATTTTGTTCCCCTCTGCTCTTTACCTGTCCTTTCTGCCTGAACCAGACAGATGGGCCGGATATATTCGCCGGTGTTCGCTCCATATTCCTTTGCCTTTTCCTCTAAATAATCCCTTTTCTCTTTCGATGCAAGCATTACGTCTTTCCAATCCGGACTCGATTTATTGATGACATTCAGATCGAGCTTAATCATTTCTTCCCTGTTAAGCGCCTGCCCGCTGATATTTACCAGAAGGTTTGTGTTTTTGGGCGGAGTGGCAGAGAGTTCAATAATTATTGAAGGGTTAAAACCTCTGATTGTATCACGGGCTGTTTCGCTGTAAGCCTTATGACCTTCGTCAATAATGATTATGGGTTTAAGGACTCTCAGGGTATTCCCGAGAGATGTTTTTGCCATTCTGCCGAAGAAATCATTTTCCCTTCCGAAAAAATCAAGATTCGGGAATTTCTCCAAAAGTCTTTTGTGGTCTTCTATGGCATCTTCATAAGGGAAAAATTCCGTAAATCCGCCGCTGTCCTTAAAGACTTTTAATGTTTCCTTGTTCTGCCTGCTTGCTGAGGGAAGCATCAAAAGCATTATCACAAGATTTTCCTCTACATCCAAAGGCGTGAACTTATCCGGCTTCTCTAAAATCAGAGTTCTTCCGCCGCTTGAAATGTCTAATACCTGCCTGTAAGGGTGTTCACGGTTTTTCAGGCTGGAAAGTGTCTGACTGTATATTTGAGTTGTCGGCACTATCCAGAGGACAATCCCCGTTTGCTTCCTTAAATAAATCCTGTTAATCAGGTCAATAGCATGGCAAGCAAGGATAGTCTTTCCGCCGCCTGTGGGGATTTTCAGATAAAAGTCAGGGAGAGGTTCGCCGAGGCCGTTTTTGCTTGAATGAAAAAATGTTCCGATAACTTTTTCCCATGTTTTGAAAGGAAAGTCTATTGCGAGATCCGGCTCGACCTCTTTATACTTGTCGTACTTGACCTTGTATTTGACAAGGGAATCAAGATAAATCTTAACCTGGTCTAAAGTCTTTTTCTGGTATTCCTTAAGTTCCATAGTTTATCTCAGCCAATTCGGCAGACATTGTCTGCCGAATTAATGAATTTTCCGGACACTGTCTGGAATTTGCGCTTT
>JAGVMY010000163.1 GCA_020053565.1 Thermodesulfovibrionales bacterium | reverse complement strand
TCTTAACGTGGCTCTCCCGAAAAGAGCAAGGAGTTTGTTACTTGCAATGTCTATCAGGCTATCTATTTTGATATCTGGAATTTCTGTGGATTCAAATGGTTGTTCAAATCTATAAGGGGAATCCAAAGCGATATGAATTATTGTTGAATCTTCCGATGAACTTACAGAAAGTTCTACGAAAGAATGGAATCCCCGCAATCTTTCAACAACGAGATTATCATTTTTCAAGGATGCCTCAAGCTTTTGACTGAAAGGCAGAATAAGTTCTTCAACATTGGTAAAGAAATCCAGATCATGGCTCATCCTGTGTTTAATAAAAAAGGCTGAGAGTGCTGTTCCGCCTGTAAGGTAAAAGACATCTTTATCAGACAGGTTACTAAAGAGAACGAGTATTTTTCTTTGCAGATTAGTGAGAATCTCCAATATCTTCCTCCCAGAACCTTCTTACCTCCTTGGGTAAAAAGTTTTTTATGCGGGTGAAAGAGTCGTAAAAAACAGAGGGCGCAATTATACTGAAGAGTTTTCTAATATCAGAAGTCTTTCCTCTTGTAAGTACCTGCTGGACATACATATCAAGCTGTGCCTTATCTGAAAGGTCAATCTCGGATCCCTCTTTTAAAAACCAGAATAATCTCTTTTCAACAATGGTTTTCATGTCTAAAGATTTCTGATATCACTTTCTATTTCCGATATCTCAGATTCAATGTTCTTTATCTCGATGAGGTCTTCCCATGCTGGATGTTCCGGAACAGTCCCTGATTTGATCTTCTCCTCCAATTCCTTTACGGTTGCTGCTGCATATCGTGCAAGTATTTCAAGCTTCTCAATCTGCAGACTTCTTTTTTTCTCTTTCATTGCAAGGGTTGAGCCAAGCTTAACAAACTCTTCCTGTGACATGGAGTATTTCCTGGAAAGCCTGTCAATAGTATCTGTATCAATCATGACAATTGCCTCCTTTTATTACTTTCTCAATTATATCAGATATATGAGAATTGTTTATATTTATACCCACTATGCCTCTAAGCCTCAAGCCCGACTGTCACAAACAGTATCTGTGAACAGTGCCAGAGATTTTTCACATGTTATCCATATCTCCGTCTTCTCAATCTTCATATCGAAATTCCAAGGTCATCGAATTGGTTTGAGAGTGGAGGGGTCGCACAGACGACGCGTTTGAAGGCGTAGCCAAACCCTCCCCTTAAAGTAGAGCCTTTGCATGATGGAAGGATAATAGGTTCTAATGCCTTTAAGTTAAAGCTGAATGAAGCAGTTTTGATATGCAAGACAGGCCCCCTTCCCATACTACCAAATCCTGCTAAAGACAATTATATCAAAAACTCTTCGTTAAAGTCATAAGCTGCGTTTATTGTATTTGGTTATTGGAATTTGATTGTCGGTCATTTTTTCAGTCATTTTAAAGGAAGCTTTATCTTGAATGTTATCCCTTTTTCACTGCTTTCAACAAAGATACTCCCTCCATGAGAAATAATAATCTTATGAACGATTGCGAGGCCAAGTCCTGTGCCCTTCTCTTTTGTCGTAAAAAACGGAAGGAAGATCTTGTCCATTACGTTTTCTCCAATACCATGGCCTGTATCAGATATCACAATTTCCAGAAAATCTCCTTCTGAGCTTTTTAAAGGGAAAGCCGTTATTGCGAGCTTTCCCCCGGCAGGCATTGCTTCGACAGCATTCTGTATGAGGTTTGTGAACGCCTGTCGTAAAAGCACCTCGTCACCTTTGAGAACAGGCAACCTCTCACTATCAAAGTGAGTGTGAATATCTTTTCTCTCACCTGTAACCGCTAAAACACAATTTCCGATAATAATCTTCAGGTCAAGGTCAGAGATCGTGAGTTCAGTAGGTTTTGCAAATGAAAGAAAGTCAGAGATAATCCTGTCCATTACACTGATCTCTTTTGAAATAGCATCAACAGTATGTGTTAAAGAGCTATCCACCCTTTTTGCGAGGAGCTTTGTATACCCTGCAATGACACCCATCGGATTCCTCAATTCATGGGCAATCCCTGCTGATATCTCACCAAGGCTTGACAGTCTTGCCCTCAGCTCCATCTGTGCCTCAAATGCTTTAAGATGGGTGAGGTCAGTAAAAATAAGTATCTGGCCTATTGTCCTGCCTTCTCTGTCATTTAACGGTGAGAGGGTAAGTCCCAACCATATCTTCTTTCCTGACTGTGTGATATAACTTATCTCACCCCTTTCAATAAACTTTCTCTCGTTAAGAAGGTCTGTAATGGGTTTATTGAACACATCTGTTTGATACTTCCCGATAACTCTCTCTCCTTTAATGTCAAGTATCTTCTCAGCAGCTATATTTACCTTTGTGATCCTCATCTCTTCGTCAAAACTCATCACTCCACTTGGAACACTCTGCAGTATATTTTCATTGTACCCTTCAATAATCCCTGCCCTGTCTTCTGCCTTCTGCCGCATAACATCAAGCTCTTTTTCCTTTTCTTTGAGTTTTGACACGAGCTCGTGAAATGTGTCAACGACAAAATGTACCTGAGACATATCCTTTCGCTCTAACTTCTTCTGTTCACTGTAATACCTTATAAACCTTTTGAGTAAATAAAGAAAGACCAGTACTGCAAGCAGGAATATGAGCAGATATAAAAATGTGATTCCTACACTCATCGTACCAGTATCGACATGTTAAGGTAACAGGAGAGTATCTCCTGACCGTAAAAAAGCGTTATTATTGAACCCAACGCAAGGTATGGGCCAAATGGAATCTTTGATCCCCATTCCCTCCCCTTGCAGAGTATCAGTACAATACCGATAATTGCGCCTGAAAGACTTCCGAGGAAAGTTGTGAGTATCACGCCTTTCCATCCAAGAAATCCTCCAACCATTGCCATCATCTTGATATCGCCACCTCCCATTGCCTCCTTTTTAAAAATCCGCATTCCCACTTTTGCAACAAGATAATAGAATCCGAAACCGATAAAGGCACCTAAAAAGGAAGATGTTATCCCGAGGGGTAACTGTCGCATAAAAGGATCTACGAGGATAAATCCTCCGAGGAGTATTCCTATTGGTATGCCAGGCAGGGTTATTCTATCCGGTATCATCTGAAAATCTAAATCGATAAAGGTTATCACGATAAGGGCAGAACAGAAAACAAAATAGATGAGGGTATGCCATCCAAAACCGAATCTCCATAAGACTACCACATAAAATAGTGCGTTCATGAACTCGACGAGAGGATACCTGAAGGAAATCCTCGCCTTGCATGCTCTGCACCTGCCACCAAGAAATAGATAACTTAATAGTGGTATGTTATCCCATGGCTTGAGAGGACTATTACAGGAGGGACACCTCGACGAAGGGATAATGATTGATAAGTTCCTTGGTATCCTGTATATGCATACATTAAGAAATGAACCAACAATAGAACCGAAAAGAAAGACAACGATATATGGAATTATATTATGCATAATTTTAATGATCTACTAACAGGAAAGGCTGGTTCTGAGACAGCTTTTCCTGTCAGTAATTATGTCTCTACCTTACTTATCTCTGATGCCTCCTTTTTTACTGCTTCTATTTCACTGTTAATCTTCTCGAGTTCATGGAGAGCTTCAGCGATCACATTGTCCTTCATAATATACCTGTCAGAATATCCTTTTAGTTCAAAGATGCGCTTACCAATTGTTTTCATCAGATCTTCCTTTTTTTTCTCCATCTGATCTGACTGGTAAAGGAGTTTCATCACTGAATACTCTATCTTCAGTCTGTCTGAAAACAATGATGAAAACCATTTAATCTTTTCAACTCCACCGTCGAAACTTTCTTTTAATCTCTTAAACATACTTACCCCCTCAGCCTGTCTTAAAAAATTCAATCTTCCCTTTCCAGAATCCCTCGAGAGATTTTCTTAAAAGAGGGAACCCTTTTAAATCAGGATACCTTTCAATGAGATTGAACGCCTCTTTCCTTGCTCCATTCAGAAGCCATGCATCTCTCACAATATGTGCAATCCTGAGGTCTGGCAAGCCTGACTGACGCGTTCCGAAAAACTCTCCTGGTCCCCGTATGTTCAGGTCTTCCTCCGCAATCATGAACCCATCATTACTTTTGGCCATTACGTCAAGTCTCTTTTTCGCTTCTTCTCCACTGGGTTCGTATGCAACCATCATACAGAAAGACTGTTGCGGACTCCGTCCTACCCTCCCTCTGAGCTGATGGAGCTGTGCCAGCCCGAACCTTTCAGCATGTATTATAAGCATAAGGGTTGCATTTGGCACATCAATCCCTACTTCTATCACAGTTGTGCTGACCAGTATGTCTATCTCTCCTTGCTTAAAAGAAGCCATTATCTCTTCCCTTTCCTGTGCTTTCATCCTCCCGTGAAGGAGCCCAATGGTAAACTCAGGGAAATCTTTTTCAAAGGCATTCTTACCCCTTATTGCTGATCTAAGGTCTGTCTTTTCCGACTCTTCTATTACCGGATATACCACATAAACCTGTCTTCCCTTCTTTACCTCTTCTCTTATAAAAGTATATATGTAGTCCTTCTGCTTCGGGCTAAAAAGCAGCGTTGTCACAGGCCTTCTTTGAGGCGGAAGTTCATCAATGACAGAATAATCGAGGTCGCCGTATAATGTGAGTGCAAGTGTCCTCGGTATAGGGGTAGCTGTCATGACAAGAACATCAGGATTCATCGCTTTTCTCCTGAGCAATGCCCTCTGCATAACACCAAACCTGTGTTGTTCATCTATTATCACAAGACCAAGATTTTTAAATGATACGCCTTCCTGAATCAGTGCATGGGTTCCGACAACTATGTCTATTTCACCTGAAGCAATCTCATCGAGAGGTCTCTCCCGCTTGCTTCCTGTCAGCAGACATACCGTCAAGCCCAGGGCTTCTATTAACGTGTGTATATTGATATAGTGTTGTTCTGCGAGTATCTCTGTTGGTACCATCAGAGCAGACTGATAACCACATTCTGCTGCAACTATCATTGCCATCAAAGCAACAATAGTCTTTCCACATCCCACATCACCCTGAATAAGCCTGTTCATCGGGTGAGGGCTTCTCATGTCACTTAGTATATCACTGAATACTTTTTCCTGTGACTTTGTGAGCCTGAATGGGAGCATCTCGATAAGCCTCTTTAGAATTCTTCCCTCAGAATTAAATACAATTCCCTTTTCACGTGCTTTCCCCCTTTTCATTATTGCGAGGCCGAGCTCAAGCATAAAAAGCTCATCAAAAGAAAGCCTCCTGTGAAAGTCACTTGTTCCCCTGTTGAGAAGCGTTATATCTACACTTGTATCTGGAAAGTGAACACCAGAGAGGCTTTCAGGGAGTCCGGGTAAATCATGTCTCTTCAGGATCTCATGGGGTACCGGGTCATATATATCCTTAATACATGTTTCTGTAAGATTGAACATTATTGACCTGATCTGCCTTACTGACAAACCACTGGTAACTCTGTATACCGGTACAATTCTATTTGTATGTATTAATGAATCGCCATCATCACTTACAATCTCATATTCCGGATTATCCATTTCAAATCCGATTCCCCAATAGGGGTTCTTCCTGACAACCCCGCAAAGCACTACTTCATTTCCTATTGCGAAATTCTTTTTCAAAAAAGGCTGGTTGAACCATTTGCCTTTTAAAAGACCGCTTCCGTCATTCACGGTAAGCTCGAATAACTTCAGTTTTCTTCTGGGCAGATTAATCACTTCAGCAGAGACAACCTTTCCTGAAACAGTCTCTACTATTCCATAAGTCAGGTCGCTTATCTTTTTAAGGTCGCTTCTGTCTTCATATCTGTACGGGAGGTAATAAAGCGCATCTTTTAATGTTTTGATACCAAGGCGGCTTAAAAGCTTTGCCCTTTGAGGTCCGACACCTTTTAAATATTGTATATGAAATTCTGAAAGGTCTTTAGCCATCAACAGATGGGATGTCTTTTTTATGCGGCGTATGCTCTATCGTATCATCAAGTATCTTATCCGCCTCTTTCAACCTCATCTCAGAGTATTCTGTATCGCTTAATATATCAATATCCCAGCCAGTGAGCTTCATCGCAAGTCTGACATTCTGACCTTTCTTCCCTATGGCGAGCGAGAGTTGCTGGTCATTCACCACTACCATGGCTGTCTTATCTTCCTCGTTTATCCCTATCCTGTCCACTGTCGCAGGGCTTAATGCTCTCGCAATAAGCATCCTCGGGTCATCTGTCCACGGTACAATATCTATTCTTTCACCTCTCAGTTCACGCACTATTGACTGCACCCTCGTACCCTTCATGCCCACACACGCACCTACAGGGTCGATAGACGGGTTCTTGGAATATACTGCGAGTTTTGTCCTTTCACCCGGCTCTCTCACAATATCTTTTATAAGGACAAGTCCTTCATTTATTTCCGGAACCTCCATTTTAAACAGAGCTGCAACAAATTGTGGACTGGTTCTGGAGAGCATTATCGCCGGCCCTTTTGTCGTAATTTTCACATCTTCTATAAGTGCCCTGACCGTATCACCCCTCTTAAGGTTCTCATTAGGGAGTGTTTCTCTCACCAGGAGTATGGCTTCTGTCTTTCCGAGATTAAGAAAATATATTCCCCTCTCTTTTCTCATCACTATACCACTCACCAACTGTCCTGCCTTGTCTTTGAACTGATTGTAAATTGCATCCCTTTCTGCTTCCTTCACCCTCTGAAAAATAACCTGTTTCGCTGTTTGAGCTGCAATCCTGGTAAATTCATGAAGATCTAACGTGATATTGACCACATCTCCCTCAACCCCTTCAGGGAACATTTTCTGAGCCTCTTCAATAGAGATCTCTTCATTCTTATTCGTGACTTTCGAGACAATCTTCTTCTTTTCAAAAGCAACGATAGTGCATGTTTTCTGGTCTATAGTAAGATCTATGTTTGTCCTTCCCCCGAATTTCTTTCTCGCAGCAGAAAGGAGGGCATACTGTAATGCCTCAATCAAGATCTCTCTTGATATCCCTTTTTCCCTGCTTATCTGGTCCACCATGTAGCAGAGTTCTTTTGTCATTTCAACTCTACCTCCAGCCTTGCCTTTGCTATCTTCTCGAATGGTATGGTTACTTCACGTTCATGAACCAAAAACCGAATAAGGCCTTTACTCACCTCAATGATTCTTCCTATAAAAAAATTCTGGTTTTCTATTTTTTCTGTCGTTACTATCCGGGCAAGTTTACCTGTACTTTTCTCAAAATCACTTATCTCCTTTAATGGCCTGTCAAGACCCGGTGAAGAAACCTCAAGTGTGTATGACCCTGGAACAGGGTCTTCAACATTGAGAATAGCCTCGAGGCTTCTGCTGAAACTCTCACAGTCACCAAGGGTAACTCCGCCTTCCTTATCAATGACAACCCTGAGCAGTAACTTACCCTTTCCGAACAACTCAACATCAACTACTTCTATCCCCTGCTCATCTGCGACCTGGTTTGCCAATATTAAAATTTCTTTCTTTATATTCTCATTCATAAAAAATTACCTCATTGGTCATAGACCATTAAAACAAAAGAGTGGAAAACCCACTCTTTCAATCAAAATCCAGATAGAATATATATTACTATACCAACTTTTTATTTAAAAATCAAATTCTTTGGTAGGTGGGAGCTGACGGCAGGGATAGAAAATAAAAATAAAAAAGGGCGGGTCGATTCGACCCGCCCCTGTCATTACGACGTGTGCGTGGTATAATTAGAAGTTGAGTTGAATTCCATGCCTGATTGCATAGGCATCATCCGGATTTTTCCCAGCGGTTACAACTTTCCAGTAATTGCCAGCAAAGAGGTATCCACCTTCAACCCAGTACTGCAGGTTCTTGTCAATCGTATAGGTGATTTTTGCATCAACTTCTATTCCGATATTCTTGCTGTCAGTTGCTGTTGCTGTTGTCGGGAGTGCTCCATACATCTTTTTGGATGCCCGGAGGTAATAGAGGTTCAGGTCAGCATTTAAATCCTTCGCAAGGTCTGCATTTGCACCGATCTTTACATACATGGTGTTGGCAAGGCCACCACTTACGTCACGTGTTCCTGCAGTTGCCGTGCGGTACTCATAGACGTAGGTATAGTTCTGATTCTTACCAAGGGTTGTGATAAAGGTCTTGACTTTGGTGTCATTCGGATTGTCATCACCGCTACCCATTGCAAAATCAGCGCTGAGCTTTACAGGAGCAATTTTATAACTGATACCTGCCATGACTGCCCAGCCGGACAAATCAATATCGGTAGCGTTTTTCACTTTTCCTGTCTGAATTTCTACATCAGCCTTGATTCCGAAGTTTGCTACAGTAGCTGCACCTCTGAACCCAAAGTTATATAAGTGAAGATCTGACCAGATTGGTCCGGTACCTGCAAATTTCTGATGATCAACATAGGTTACATCAGCACTGAAGTTTGTATTTTTGTCAAAATCATAAGCGAAGATTAAACCGTATGCAGTTGCATCATCGTTGCTATAAACTACACCTTCTTTGAACTTAATGGTGTGTGCAATAATGTGCATGTTCTTGATAGGGTCAACGCCGAGCAGGAGTGCATCATCACCGAACTTTGTGTGGTCAAGGAACAGTCCCCAACCGAGCTTAATGGGCATGTGTCCGATTTTTAACAATGCAGGCACACCAAGCAATCCAGAACCTGAATGCTGAATCCATGCCTGGAGTATTCTTACATCTCCGTGCTTCGCATTACCGACCTTATACAGGCCAGTTGCACCATTTGCTTCATAGGTGCCCCATGTGACATTATCTGAGGTGTCTGAGTTACCAGACTCGAGCTGGATCATACCGATGGTATTCGGTGTCACTTTTGCTTCAACGGAGAATCTTACTCTCTGCTCCCATGCAGCACCGCGGTCTGCTTTATCATTGTTGAAGTCGCTATTGTTATCTCTGAACTCGCCTCTTACCCTGATTTCACCACCAAGGGTAATCTGAGTTGCGCCTTTTGCTACGACTGCCTGAGTCTCAGAAGGAATCTCTGCGTGGATGGCAAATGCAGTGGCTGCAAAGCCAAGCACAAAGAGCATACCGATAAACAACGCTAAATATTTTTTCACTTCCTAACCCTCCTTGAGTTAGTTCAGTTTTATCCGCCAAGGGCGGATTTGTTCTTACTTTTTGCTCCTGAATCTTTTTAATTTTTAGCTCTATCACCTCCCCGTTAATGAAAATCTGCTTCCATAACGGAAACAGTTTGTTAAAAACCAATTCTCCCTGGCTTTTAACTTTGGGTAGTTTATACCATGCCAGGCGCATTTTGTCAAGGAGAAAAACAATCTGTTATATAATATGAGAGTTATAATTATGTGAAAAGAGTGAGCAACAACTGTGCCAATTGAAAAGTAACTGAAACTAATTGAAAATAAATGTGAACATCAGTGAATACAATGTGAACATCTGTGTCTATTCTGCAACAAAGTGTGAATGACAACAACACAGTATGTTAACGATCAGCATTCCTGCGGAGTAATCATTGTGTTCTTGACTTTTAAGCGATCTTCTATATAATTTTTAATTGTACTCAGGAGGTTCCTATGGCGAAAAAGGAAAAATATGACCTGACCATCTCTCATTACACTAAAATTATCAAGTCAAATCCAGAAGATTACAGGGCTTACAATAATAGGGGGAACGCCTTTCAGTTAAAGGGCCAGTATGACCTTTCCATCAATGACTACAACAAAGCTATCGGGTTGAACCCGAAATTTGATTTGCCTTACATCAATAGAGGTTATGCCTATCAGAAAAAAGGACACTATGACCTTTCCATCAACGACTACAACAAGGCTATTGAGTTAAACCCGGGAAATAGTATGGCCTATAACAATCGAGGATTTACTTTTATTTTGATGGGGAAATACGAAGAAGCTGAAAGTGATATTAAAAAGGCACTTGAACTCAATCCGGATAATATTTTCGCATTGAACAGCATGTCTGAACTCTATGCTGCAAAAAATGATCCCACAGAGGCTTGTAAGTGGTTAAGAAAAGCAATAGAAAAAAGATATAACAACTGGAACTACATAAAAACATCAAAAACGTATAATAATATCCGGAATTCATCTTGTTTTAAGACCATTATCTCCGGACAGTAAATGATAAGCGATATCCAATGTTTAATAGAGATACGATGCTTTTAGAAATGCTGGCTGCACTGGCGCAGACCTCCACTTAGGATCTGTCAGGTAATTGCATCTTTATTTCATAACACTGGTGTGCTAATTCCACAAGTTCATCGAATCTCCATATCCCGCGGTCGGTGAGACAATGCAACAGATCTGAGGGAATCGCATCAAGCCCGAGGTAGGCACCGCTTATTGCACCTGCCATTGCTGCTGTTGTGTCTACATCACCGCCTACTTCAATCGCAGTACAAATAGTCTCCCAGTAGTCATCAGGTG
>JAGVMY010000014.1 GCA_020053565.1 Thermodesulfovibrionales bacterium | reverse complement strand
TCTGAGCTAAGGTCTGTTTCAACAATTAATTTCTTATTTGTTGTCTTCTCTACAGCATGGGAGGCATTTATGATTATGTTTATAAAAACCTGCTCTAATTGAAATTTGTCTCCTCTAATTAAGGGCAAAGCCTCCCTGTAGAACCTGTGAACCTGGCACCTTTTAGTCTCTCCAAAATCCTCCAATAAATTAAGAGAATGATCCAGGATTTTCTGTACATTTATCTTATCTTCGTTGTGTTCGGGTGGTTTCCCATATTTCATCAGTTGTTGCGCAATATGGTCTATTTTTTCAGCCTGTGTAAAAATGCTATCAAAATACTTATTGAAGACCTTTTCTCCTTTTGTTTTTATCAAACCCTGTTGGGCCATTCCGTATATAATCTGTAGATGGTTGTTAATCTCATGGGCAATCTTAGGGGTTAATTGACCTAAAACAGTCAGCTTTTCACTGTATAGGAGTTGCATCTCCAGTTGTCTATGCCCGATTTTTATAACCCCTTGTATTTCCTCCTTTGGAATATTTAACGTTTGAGTCAATATACGGTTCAACATATTAATTTTGTACCTTTTAATCCCCTTTTTTACAGCTTCCTCAACTTGAGGTATATTAAAAGGCTTATTGATGTAGTCTAAAGCACCATATCTCAAGGCTTCTACCGCAGTATTCAGGCTTCCGTAACCTGTAAGGACAATCACCTCAATGTCAGGGTTATAACCTTTTATCTCCTTTAATACTTCTATACCAGGAATCCCCGGCATCTTGAGATCTAATGTCACCAAACTTACAGGCTCTTGTCTTATAAATCTCAATGCCTCCTCCCCATTTTCAACAGTGTGTATATTAAAGATGGGTTTTAAGATCATCCTTAGAGATTCCCGGGGTCCCAACTCATCATCCACTATTAAAACGCTTGCTTCCTCTTTCACATCAAAACCTCCGTAGGAAAATTATAGGTCAAACTCCTTCTCGCTAAAAAGCTTAATGCAAGCATCTACCACTTGAAAATCATAAAGCAAACCTCTGTTCTGTGATATCTCCTCTAATGCCTTCTCTATACCCAGAGCCGGTCTATAGGGTCGATGGGATGCCATTGCTTCGACAACATCAGCCACAGCCAGGATCCTCGCTTCCAATGCAATACTTTCACCTGACAGGCCTTTGGGATAGCCGGAGCCATCCATCCTTTCGTGGTGTTGAAGTACCATTGGACAAATAAGCCAGGGCAATTCCAATGTTTTCAATATGTCACGACCAACCTGAGGATGAGCTTTGACCATATTCATCTCAGAATCGCTCAATCTACCAGGCTTACTCATGATTTCGGCCGGAACATATATTTTGCCGATATCATGAAGAATCCCAGATATACGGATTGTTTCAATCTGTTCTTTTGGAAGCCCCATCTCTTCAGCTATAGCCGAGGCAAGCCTAGCCACCCGTTGCTGATGGCCAGATGTATAAGGGTCCCTTGTTTCAACTATCGCAGCTATAGCCTGGATGGCTCCATCCATAGCTCTTTGCAACCTTTCATAACTTTGCTCCAGTTTTTCCTCAGCCAGCTTACGCTCCGTAACATCCATAAAATTTCCTAAAGTGGCTCTCTTGCCCTGGAACTGGATGGATGTGAGCTGCTCAGCAACCCATCTACTCTCGCCGCTTTTACACAGGTATCTGTATTCATACGGAGAAATACGCTCTTTTTTCAACATCTTCGCTGCATTTTCCCTAACCATCTCCCTATCCTTATGATGGACAATGTCGAAAGGATCTATATCTAACAGTTCGCTCTCAGTGTAGCCTACACTTTTCTGGAAGGTAGAGTTCACAAGTTTAAACCCTCTGTCCTGGATTATATATATGCCAACAGGTGAACTATTGATTATCTTCAGCAACAGTTTCTCAATTTGCTTGTGTTCGGTGATGTCCAATGAGAGTATTAATACACCATCGGGCACAGGCTTCATGCTGAGCTGAAACCAGCCTTTACTGCCATTGGGGAAGGCAAATTCGTTTTCCATCACATGCGAGGTTCGTTTTTCCATGCAATTTCTCAGCTTAGCAAACATTTCCGTATCCTCAATGCCAGGGTACATCTCCATCATGGTGCTGCCCAGCAACTCTTTCTTGGTTTTGGAACTGTGTCTGACTGCAACGTCGTTCAGATACAGGTAACGCCAGTCAGGACCGATAATCTGGCAACCCTCGAGTAAAGTACCAAGCATAGCCTGGTAGTGTTTATAAGATTTAAGCATAGCCTTTTTCTCTCTATGAGAGCTTTGAAAAAGTACCCCTTTTCGCTTCAGCATACATTTTTTGACCCATCTAAGCTCGCTCCATTGAAAATTCACAAACTCGCCCTTCGGTCTCAACCATGTGAATTTTCTATATTACGCTCGCTAAGAAGGGTTGCCCAAAAAATCTATGCAATTCGCTCTCAGGGATAATTTTTCAAAACATGAATAGTTTTGTAAAGGTCTACTATAGAACTAGGCAGCATAGAATATGCCGAAGTCTCCTTGTAATAAGCAAAAAAAC
>JAGVMY010000136.1 GCA_020053565.1 Thermodesulfovibrionales bacterium | reverse complement strand
TATATAAAGCTTATGAGATCACTTGGGCAGAGAATAGAACTTCTTAAGGTTATAGCTCATCCGGTGAGAATAAAGATACTGGAGGAGCTCACAAAAGGTGTAAAGTGTGTAAGTGATTTTAAAGAATTTTTTGAAATAAGTCAGCCTAATATATCCCAGCACCTTGCATTACTCAGAAATTGCCGTATTATTGATTACTATGTTGATGGAAGACTTAAGTGTTATTTTCTTGTTGACCCAATAATCCCAGATCTTCTTGAGTTACTCAAAAAGGATTATCATAAGCCATTACCTGGACCTGAATGTTGCCCTGTAACAAAAAGAGGCAAATATCCTGAAGAGAGGAAAAGATAGACATAAGTTTTGAGCTCGTAGACATTACTCGTAGACATTAAAGGAGAAACATAATGGCAAAAATAATAAAAAATGTATCAATAATGTGTTTCCATGATGAACTCTGTCTGGTCTATAATGCCCTCATGACAGCATTAAGTTTACTCAGAGAAGGACAGAAGGTTACGATATTTTTTGGCTCAAGGGGTGTAACCGCACTTCACAAAGAAAAAGTAAAAGAACTTCAATGCCTGCCTGACTTGCCCAGAGAAATGGGAGATGCTGTGATGAAGAGGATGGAAGAATTAGAGTTACCAACAGCAGAAGATCTCTTCATCATGGTTATAGCTGAAGGGGCAACCGTCCTCGCCTGTCCGCTGAATATCCCTCTGTTCGGTATGAAGCCCGTTGATCTCATTGAGGGCGTTAAGATTGCCGACCCAGCAAAATACTACAAGGAAGTAGTCATTCCAGCAGATATGAATCTTTCTTTTTAACTGGAACTTCTTCCCTCATAAGAGACCTGCTTCAATATTCGTAGTATCGTTCTATAGGATTTATCTATGCGCTCTCTTCAATAATATAACTCACCTTTACCGGTGTATCTTTTCGGAGTGTATGGGACACCGAGCAATACTTTTCCTGGGAAAGTGAGATAGCTCTATCGAGTTTCCTTGGAGTGATTTCCTTACCAGCTATATGGATTATCATTTCTACTGATTTGAAATATTGAGGTGGTGTAGGATTTCTCTCTCCTGAAATTTCTATCTCAAAACTGGTAATCTCTCCTTTCATCTTCCTGAGAAATGTGACCACATCTATTGCAAGACAACCTGCGATGCTCACCAGAAGGGTATCGGTCGGCACACATCCCTCTTTTCTCGTGGGGTCATAATCAACTAAACAACCCGGCATCCTCCCCGTAAAGACCATATCCTTTTCCCATGTGAGAAAAGCTCTACTGACGAGAGGTATTTTTTCTTTGTAACCCTTTAAAGATTCATCCAGACCTTCAGTCTCTTTTTCTTCCATATGTCTGTCCCTCCTTGTTCATGTTAGATTTTACCATACTACAAAGAGCCTTTTAATGTTCTCTCTCTCTTCATTAAATGAATGTATCTTTTTCATTTGAAAATCCTTAAATGTCTTTACTTCAAGCCCATTTATAGACTCTTTTATTTTTATAGCCCCATCGAGGTCTGTCCGGAATATTTCAACACCATATAATGCATCCAATGTTTCAGGATGAGGATGGCCGAATGGATTATCACGTCCTACACTTATTATGGCAATATCAGGCGAGACAGTGTTAAAGAAAGGTTCGTATGCAGATTTTTTACTGCCATGGTGTGGGACCTTAAGAATATCACTCTTTAGCCAATTACCGAGATGTGAAATATTTTCCTCTGCCTCTTCCTCGATATCACCCGTAAAGAGGAATGATTTATTATTACCTTTAATCTTTAGTACAAGAGAGTCATTATCAGCCTCAACAGATTCACTCCCATACATTGTATAGAATTCTGGATAAGGATGAAAGATGTAAATACTGTACCCTTTTCCTTTAACCATATCACCCCTATTAAGTGTTCTGTGTTTAACTTTCATATGGGTTATAAAATCTTCGGGGTAGATAAGCCTCCCACCGTCCCAGAGTTCCTTAACCTCGAATCTCTTTGCTATATAATCCAATCCCCCTGTATGATCAATGTGGATGTGTGAAAGGATAAGGGCATCAACAGTCTTTTTACCTCTATATTTAAGAAACGAGGCGGGTTCCCTGCCGGTTCTCCCTGTATCAACTACCATAGACTTCCCATCAGGAAGCTCAATCACAGATGAATCTCCCTGACCTACATCAAGACAGGTAACAATAAGTTCCCTTTTTTCGAAAATTGACAGGGTGAGATAAATCATTATAGGAATAAATGGAATTATCAGGGTATATCTCTTTTTACCTGAAAGAAAATAAAAAATAAATCCTGTGTAAAAGAGGAATACGATAATCGAGGGAAAGGCCGGTATTTTTATATCAGCAAAGGGGATGTCAGATAACAGCCTCACGAGGAAAATGCTCACATCTGAAACTGCTGATACCACCGGAGTAAACACATAATGGCCTGTAATCAGAAATAAAAAGGATGAAACAACTGACAGGGGTATAAGTATAAAACCTATGAACGGTGCTATGAGTAAGTTTGATATGGGCGAGATGAGAGAAAAATAGTGGAAATGATATGCAACAAGTGGTGCGGTACCAATCGATGCTGCTAAGGTAAGGAATAACGCATTTTTAACATACCTGAGCATTTTTTTGCTTTTCTTTTCATCTTCATTTTTCTCCTCCTCCATGTAGCCAATTGAAAAACCAATAAACAGTATTGCGAGAAATGACAGCTGAAATGAGAGATTAAAGAGAACGTCAGGTTTCCAGACAGTCAATATAAATGCGGCGAAAATAAGAGAGTTAAGCCAGAATCCCTTCCTCCCAATAATAAGTCCAAACAGGAACAGGCCTATCATAATAAATGACCTCACTGCAGGAACACTGCCTCCTGAAAGGCAGAGATATGCAATCATAAAGGGAAGGGAAAGCAAGGCAGCAGCCTGTGAAGGTGTAAGAAAGATTGTGATCCTCTGGAGAATCCAGTAAGGGAATGCCTTTATCAATAACCTGAATATTCCAAATAAAAACACAGAGAATAACCCAAAATGAGTACCGGAAATACTGAGAATATGCGTAAGCCCGGTTGAATTAAATGCATTTCTCAGGTCTTCACTCACATAAGCCATCTGACCTATTGTCATCGCAGCGATAATTGCACCGGAATCCTTTTTAAAATTTTCAATGATATACCTGTCGAGCCTGTACCTGCACTCCTGAATCGTTGAACCAATAGATATTCTCCTCTGTCCTGAATCTCTTACCTCAAGAAGGTTCGCATAGATATCCTCGCTATTCCACATTCCAGGGTTTAACCTTGTCCTGTCTCTCAGAAATTTAATGGCAATCTCATATTCTGTGGAAAGATCAAACTCTTTATCTGAAAAGAGCATTATTTCCCTTCCTGCAAGGTCATCCATCATCTCACCAGCCTTCATATCCAGAGCAGATCTTATAGTAAATGCCTGTTTGAACATATCGCTGTCACTCTTTACAGGATGCGATTCAAAAATACCTTTTACGACAAACTCTCTTCCGCCTATATGTGACATGTCCTTAAGTGGCTCGTATCTTAGAAACGCAAAGGCTATTCCCAAGAGAATGAGAAGGATGAAAATAAATCTCTTTTTAATAGTGAGCCACAAAGAAGACAACAAAAAGATAAAACCTGAAGAAAAAGGAAAATACATAAATGAGTAGAAAAGGGTTATACCGGATAGGAATGATAAAAAAAATAGCATCAGGTCATTTTTTCTTTAATAACCTTTGAAATATCCCGGACAAGTTTTGTGATGAGCTTCATGTCTTCACCCTCGAGCATTACCCTGATTTTTGGTTCAGTACCTGAAGGCCTCACAAGTATTCTTCCCTTTCCGTCAAGCTTCTCTTCTGCAACTTTTATCGCCTCTTCTATCTCCGGGATTGCTTTAATATCATGTTTGTGTTCCACTTCTACATTCTTCAAAATCTGCGGATAAAGTTTTATCTCAGATGCAAGCTTGGATAGACAAGTATTTCTTTCCTTCATCAAATACAGAACCTGGACAGTGGTGAGAGGTCCATCGCCTGTTGTATTATAGTCGAGGAAAACAATGTGTCCTGACTGTTCTCCTCCAAGCTTGAATCCTCCCTCGATCATCTTCTCCACAACGTATCTATCCCCTACCCTCGTCCTCATCAGTTTTATTCCATTCTTTTCAAGATACTTCTCGAGGCCGAGATTACTCATCACCGTTGATACAACAGTATTGCCTTTAAGCGTACCCTTTCTTTTCATTTCTACTGCCCACATACCTATAATCTTGTCGCCATCAACTATTCTGCCTTTTTCATCACAGAAGATTGCCCTATCTGCATCTCCGTCATGAGCGATACCAATGTCAGCCTTGTGGAGTTTCACTTCCTTCTGCAGTCTCTCGATATTTAATGAGCCACACCCTAAATTGATATTTACCCCATCAGGTTTATCATTAATTGAGGTCACTATTGCTCCCAGCTCTCGCAGGAGCCATGGCGTTGTCTTGTATGCAGCACCATTTGCACAGTCAATAACAATTTTCATCCCCTCAAAGGTCATGCCCCGGGGAAGTGTTGATTTGATATACTCGATATATCGTCCTGTTGCATCATCCAGCCGGTATGCCTTACCAATGTGTGAACCTTTTGGTCTGTTCCTTTGCAGTCCGTCATCAAGCACGAGTTCCTCAATTTTCCTTTCGATTCCATCAGGAAGTTTAAACCCGTCAGAAGAGAAAAACTTGATACCATTGTCTTCAAATAGGTTATGCGATGCGGATATGACAATTCCCGCATCTAATCGTAATGTCCTTGTGAGAAATGCAATACCTGGGGTAGGCAATGGACCGACGAGAGTGACATTCATTCCCATCGAGCATATTCCTGAGGTAAGGGCGCTCTCGATCATATACCCTGATAGTCTTGTATCCTTACCTATGAGGATCATATTTCTTCCTTGTTCAGCTCTCAGCACATGTGCAGCAGCCATGCCTATCCTCAGAACTGTTTCAGGTGTCATCGGATGTTTGTTGACTGTGCCTCTTATACCATCGGTTCCAAAGAGTTTCACTTCCTGCCCCCTGCAATGATAATCTTGATTTTCACCTCATCTGATTTTGTCCTCATATTCACACCTGTCATATCAAGCTTCACATTATGCGAAAATGTCTCATTAACCCCTGTGATATCTATT
>JAGVMY010000094.1 GCA_020053565.1 Thermodesulfovibrionales bacterium | reverse complement strand
TAAAACCCTGCTTTCATCTTAGGGTATGGGAGAATTGATATTGTCTTAGCCGCATGAACTGCAGGTGCTTTTGCTGCAGGAGGTGCAGGTTGCTCCTGTACCGGCAAGGGGTTTTTGAGTGCCGGTGGCACAAAAGACAGAAAACTTCTTTTTTATCTCTTTAGAGCTACATTTGGGGCAACTGACTTCCTGATTTCCAAAAACAAGTTTCTCAAAGTCCTCACTGCACGTAGTGCATTTATATTCAAATATTGGCATTTTTTCTCCTCTATGGTATTGATAAAAGATAACCCTTGAGCGGTTTTGAATTCTGTCGAAGACAGAATTCACCTCGGAGGTCAATTAGACCGAGAATGAGCGAAAGGGCTATCTTCTATCAAAAAATTAACCTTTATTTCTTCGGTACTTTTTCCCAGTCCTTCAAGAACTTTTCAATGCCTACATCTGTAAGCGGGTGTTTTATTAACTGTATTATAACAGAATAAGGAATGGTTGCGATATGAGCTCCCATCCTTGCAGCCTCTACTACATGGAGCGGATTCCTCACACTCGCAACGATTACTTCGGTATCAAAGATGTAGTTTTCATAAATCTCTAATATCTCACTGACAATTCCCATTCCAAAATGGCTTATATCATCAAGTCTCCCCACAAAGGGACTCACATACGTAGCACCAGCTTTCGCAGCTAAAAGAGCCTGACTTGGAGAAAAAACAAGAGTCACGTTTGTCTTGATCCCCATGCCTGATAATCTTCTTACTGCTCTGAGCCCTTCCTCGGTCATCGGGATTTTTACCACAATATTTTCATGGATTTTTGAAAGGGACTCTGCTTCTTTGACCATCTCATCTGCAGTCAGGGTGACTGCTTCAGCACTCACAGGGCCATTGACAATGCTGCAGATTTCCCTGAGTAATGTAATCGGATCTCTCCCCTCCTTTGATATAAGAGACGGATTTGTGGTGACCCCATCTATCACACCAAGTTCCCAGGCCTTTTTGATTTCATCAATATTTGCAGTGTCAATGAAAAATTTCATAAACCCCCCTTAATGCAAAAAATGAATAAAAGATTTTTAGATGTTAATTATACTACAAAAATGCTGAAGGGATATAGAAAAGTGTTAAAGAAAGGAAAACGTATTTCATCCTACTTTTTTTGTTCCTCCTCAGTAAAAAAGCGCATGAGAAAGTCAGCATCCGCAGGTGAGAGATCAAACTTGATAGATGCCTCCTCAATCAATAAGTAATGCCTCTTCAATCGCCTCGATTATATGTAACACTGGCTTATTTTTCATCTCTTTTGTGAGCTGTATCATGCAGCCAGGGCATGCAGTGATAATTATCTCTGCTCCTGTTTTAGTATAGTTTCCGATGCATTTTTCGAGAAGTCCCTGTGAGAGCTCTTTGAAAGAAAGACTAAAAATGCCTCCGAATCCACAGCATCGCTCTTCTTCAGCCTCTATTAAATTGATGCCAATGTTTTTTAAGATTTCCCTCGGCTCTTTTTTAATACCCAACCCGTAACTGAGGTGGCACGGGTCATGGTAGGTTGCAGTTACAGATTGGGAAGCGAGAGATGGAAGAGGTGAATCTATTTTATTTATAAGAAAGCGTGATATGTCCATTGCCCTTTCAATGCCTTCACCGATGAGCTTTGGATATTCTTCTTTGAGAGTAAGTGTACATGTGGGACAGAGACTCAGTAGTGCATCAACATTCAGCTTACTGAATATTCTGAAGTTCTTTTTTGCAAGTTCAATCGCCTCTTTTTCAAGGCCGAGTGTTCTCAAGGGCGCACCACAGCATACCTCACCAACTGGTAAGATAACCTCATAATTGAGCTTTTGTAATACATTAATAAGTGATTCCCCTAAATGTGGATAAAGAAAATTCACTGTGCACCCTGTAAAAACTGCAACCCTGCCTCTCTTTTTCGATACGGTGAATATTTGAACTCTATCTCTTAGGTGATGTTCAGGAAGTTCAATATGAAACGGGAGGATACCCTTTTTCAAAAGATAGGGAAATAACATATGCTGGGCTATCTTGAGGAGATTGAAACTAAGTTCAGGCCTTTTTGAAGAAAATTTTGTGAGGAGACGGAGATATCGCCTTTTTACATCTGAACCCTTTAAAAGACTTCTGCCAAGGTATATAAGCTCTTTTATATCAATTTCAAGTGGGCACAATCCTGAGCATGCACCACACAATATACAACTAAATATGCGGTCATTAAGAACAGCTGATGGTTTCAGTTGCCCTGTTGATAGACCCCAGAGAAGTGCAAGCCTTCCCCGTGCACCCATTGCCTCGGTCATGTCTTCATCATACGTTGGACAAAAGGCCTTGCAGCTTCCACAACGAACGCATTTTATGAGTTCATTTAAATAACGAGAGCTTTCCATTAAAGGCATTATACCTCTGTAAGCAAAATTCTTTCTACACTACTAAAAATGCCTTCTCGCTCACTGAACGAAATTTTTGACCGGTCTAAATCTTGGTCGTTCGAATTCGCCCTCTTCCTTTTTTTGCCCGTGGTATATATAATTAAAAATAGTCTAATAACTATTGAGACAATTAAGAAAATGCTTGGTGGATACAATACCAACATATCATACAAAGGGACAACATACCACATCCAGACAGAGGATAACGGAATAAAGAATCCTGTAGTGGTGACACTTCTTTATTCACAGGGTGCAATCCTCGCATCCAAAAAGACCGGCTACGAACATATTTTGGAGAGGTCTGATTATAAAGAGAAAGTCGGAAAGCTGATGAAAGATCAATACAGAAGTATGATAAAAGAACTCCTCTCAGGAAAATATACGAGCGAGGGAAAACCTGAAGATACTAAAAAAGCAGGAGCTCATTAGTAAATGGACAAGAGAGACACTGTCTTTCTGAAACAACAGGCAAAGAGGGTAAGGATTGAGATACTAAAGATGCTCACGGAAGCAGGCTCAGGCCATACAGGGGGTTCACTTTCAGCAGCTGATGTGGTGACTGCACTTTATTTTTGCAAAATGCGTCACAGACCGGATGTCCCAAACTGGAGAGAAAGAGACAGATTTATCCTTTCAAAAGGACATGCAGCGCCTTTGCTTTATGTTGTGTTAGCTCTGACAGGTTATTTTGATATCTCGGTGCTTAAGACACTCCGTAAAATAGGCAGTCCTCTTCAGGGACATCCTTGTTCAAAAACCCTTTTAGGTGTTGAGATTTCAACCGGTTCTCTTGGCCAGGGGCTCTCTGTTTCAAATGGAATTGCGATCGGCCTGAAAATAGACAATCTCAATTCAAGGGTATATTGCCTTTTAGGCGATGGTGAAACACAAGAAGGTCAGGTCTGGGAGGCTGCAATGACCGCAGCACATTACAAGCTTGACAACGTATGTGCAATAATAGACCTCAACGGCCTCCAGATAGATGGCCCCGTATCAAAAGTGAAGGCTATAGAGCCTGTTGCCTCTAAATGGAGTGCCTTTGGATGGAATGTGATTGATATCGATGGTCATGATATGGAAGCAATACTCAATGCCTTTGATGAGGCAGAAACAGTCAAAGGAAGGCCAAGCGCAATCCTCGCCCGCACGGTTAAAGGGAAAGGTGTTTCTTTTTTTGAAGGTAAAGTTGAGTATCATGGGATCGCACCTACTCGTGATGAACTTGAAATGGCATTGAAGGAACTTGATGGCAATGGGTGAAATAGTCAAGGATACAAGAGAAGGACAGCAGAGCATAGTCGGGAAATCAATGGCAACAAGAGATGCCTATGGAGAGGCACTTCTTGAACTCGGGAAAAAGAGAGATAACATTGTAGTCCTTGATGCAGACCTCTCAGGCTCGACAAAGACAGGGAAGTTTGCAAAGGCATTTCCTGACCGTTTTTATAATATAGGCATCGCTGAACAAGATATGATTGGCACTGCGAGCGGACTGGCTCTTTCAGGAAAAATTCCATTTGCATCGACCTTTGCGGTCTTTGAGACGGGAAGGGCATGGGAGCAAATAAGACAGACAGTGTGTTACTCGAATCTCAATGTGAAACTTATTGCAAGTCATGGTGGTATTACTGTTGGAGAAGACGGTGCGTCACATCAGTCAACAGAGGATATTGCACTTATGCGGGTTCTCCCGAACATGACCGTCATCGTCCCTTCTGATGGTTATGAGACAACGCAGGTCATAAATGTGATCGCAAATTTTTACGGTCCTGTGTATGTGAGGCTCGGGAGGGCTAAAGTTCCCGCAGTGATGCCTGCTGAGTATGAATTTAAAATAGGAAAGGCGTATCCATTTCATATAGGCAGGGATGCAAATATAGTGGCAATGGGGATTATGGTATCCATTGCGATTGAGGCTGCAAAGATTCTTAAGGATGCTGGCATAGATGCTGGCGTAATCAATATGTCTACAGTAAAACCTCTCGATACCGAGACGTTACTCAACGCTGCCAGGTCATGCAGGCTCATTGTCACAGCCGAAGAGCATTCGATTATAGGTGGTCTGGGAAGTGCGGTAAGCGAATTTCTATCTGAAAACTTTCCTGTTCAGGTGAGAAGGATCGGGATAAAGGACTCGTTTGGTTGTTCTGGAAAGCCAGAGGAATTATTAAAACTTTATGGCCTTACTGCAGATGATATTGTGGAAACAGTCAAAGAGGAACTAAAGAAATGAAAAGTAACAAGTTAAAAGGTATAGGTAAAGAACATAAAATATTCTTTATTGTTTTATTAACTTGTTACTTGTTACTAAACGTATGATAAACTTTGAGAACGTATCAAAACACTATGATACTCAGACAGCCTTAAGGAATATAACCTTTTCCATCGAAAAAGGTGAGATGGCATTTATCACCGGGCTAAGTGGGTCAGGGAAAACAACGCTGCTCAGGTTAATATATCTTTCAGAGAAACCTGATGAAGGGACTATTTCAATAGATAGTCGGGAACTCAATACACTGAAAGAATCAGAAATACCCTTATTAAGGCGAAAGATCGGGTTTGTGTTCCAGGATTTCAGGCTCCTGAATAACAGGAATATATTCGATAATATTGCGCTTGCTCTCAGGATTAGAGGGCTAAATAATAAAGATGTGAAGACTCGTGTATTCGATTCACTTAAAACAGTAAACCTGAGGCATAAGGCAGATTATTACCCGGATACCCTGTCGGGTGGAGAGCAACAAAGGATTGTGATCGCAAGGGCAATTGTTTCTGAACCTACAGTTCTTCTTGCTGATGAACCTACTGGTAATGTTGACCCTGATACATCAGCAGGTATCATAAGGACATTTAAAACTATTAACGCATCCGGCACCACAATCATTATTGCAACACATAACAGAGAACTTTTCCGGGATACAGGGAGAAGGGTACTTAAACTGGACAACGGCAACCTTGTCAGTGAGGAACGTGGTTAAATGGCCACCTACGCATTCAGGCTCGCACTCAGGAGCATATTACATGAAAAGTGGATAAATCTTCTTTCCATTTTAGCAATCGCAGCAAGCCTCCTTATTACTGCACTTACCGTTCTGTCTGTCTACAATGTTGATGTCGCAACCCAGAAGCTTCCTGAGAGATTTTCGATGATGCTTTATCTGAAAGATAAGCTTTCAGGAGGAGAAGTAGAAAATATAATGAATACTCTCAAGAAAGAGCATGCGGTAAAATCGGTGAAGTATATTCCAAAGGATCAGGCACTGAGAGAACTGAAAACGACGTTAAAGGGCACAGATCATGTGCTTGAGGGCCTTGAAGGGAATCCCCTTCCTGATTCCATAGAGATAAAGCTTAAAAAAGAGGCAGTGGGTCCTGAGACCGCACAACAACTTGCAACAACATTAAGGGAGACAAAAGGAGTCGATGATGTTGAATACGGAGAAAAATTCTTATTCGCCATATCTTCTATTAAAACCGGTGTGAAAACTATCGGCATACTCTTTATTATGATAATGTCTGCAAGTGTGATCTTTGTCTGCTACAGCACAGTGAAGATACTCTTTTACAGAAAAAAAGAAGAAATAGAAACCTACAAGCTTCTCGGAGCCACCAAAGGATTTATAAGAGCACCCTTTATCATAGAAGGTGCTTTTATCGGATTGAGTGGGGGTCTTTTAAGTCTTTTAGGTATTCTGTTGGTGTATTACATGGTCATTTTCAGGCTCAGTCGTACAATCCCCATCTTCAATGCACTCATCTTCCCGGCTGATATATCTTTTCTTCTTCCCCCTATAGGACTCTTTCTCGGGATAGCAGGTGCTGCGATCGCAATCGGTAGGATCAGATACTAAGCATGGAGCGTGGATTACGGAGCAGAGAGCATGGAGCAAAGGGCATAAGGCATAAGGTACTGCTTTTCTTAGTTTTTAACTCTTTGCTCTGTGCTCTCTGCTCCATGCCATTTGTTTCGTATTGTTATGCTGCTTCACCGGAAGAAGAATATCAGAAAATACAAAAAGAGATAAAGACACATAAGGAAAAACTTGACAAGGTAAAAAATCGTGAACGTTCGATCCTTTCTGATATTGAAAAAGCCAACAGAGAAATAAACCAGGTGGAAGCTGAACTCAGAAAATACAGGAAGAAACTCGCAACGACAGAGTCAAAGATATCACAGGTAGAGGCTGAGAGTTCTCTTACCAGAAGTAATATCGAAAAGAGAAAGGAGTGGATCAAAAGAAAACTCAGAGCTATGCAGAAATACGGACACTCCGGGGATATCGTGATGTTACTTTCGAGTACTGATGACATCTCTCAACTTATGAGAAGGTGGAAATACCTGCATTATATTACAACCTATGAACACAAGGCGCTGAACACCTATGAAGACAACCTGAAGGACCTTAATGAGAAAGAGAAGCAGCTTTTGGTGCTCAAGGGAGAACTCAAGAAAAATCAGGAGAAAGTGAAGAATGAGGAAAAAACCCTTGTAGAAAAGAAGAAGGAAAAGGAAATGTTACTCGCATCTGTAAGAAAAGAGGAAGCTTCTTATGCAAGGATGTTGAAGGAGTTAAAAGAGTCTTCAAAAAGAATTCTTGAAATTATAAGAAAAGAGACAGAGCAGGTAGATACCTACCATGCAAAGGGGTTCTCGGTACTTAAAGGGAGACTTCCCTGGCCTGTTGACGGAAAAGTGGCAATCCCGTATGGTTCTCAAAAGGATCCACTGTTTAATACACCCATATTCAGAAGTGGCATATACATAAAGACAGACAATGATCTCATTACAAAAGCAGTACATAGGGGCAAGGTAGTTTTTGCAGAGTGGTTCAAGGGCTATGGACAACTCGTGATTGTAAACCATGGAGACGGGTATCACACGCTCTATGGGAGCCTTTCAGAGATTTTTTCAAAGGTAGGAGATATAATAACTATTGGACAGACAATTGGACGGGTAGGGAATTCAGGTATCCTGAATGTGCCGGGCCTTTATTTTGAAGTCAGATATAAAGGTAAGGCCCTCGATCCATTACAATGGCTGAAAAAGAGATAAATTTTGGAGGATAATACAAGATGACTAAGAAAAAGATAATCTCAATAGCGATTCTTATTTTTGTTGTTGTGTCTACAAGTATTCTCATCGGAAGATGGTCTGTAGCCATCGTGGGTGCAGCAGCAGAAGGATATGAGGAACTCAAGGTCTTTACAGAAGCCCTGTCACTTGTCAGGAAGAACTATGTAGAAGATGTAAAACCCAAGGACCTCGTCTATGGTGCGATTAAGGGGATGCTGAACTCCCTTGACCCCCATTCCGGTTTTATGACGCCGGAAATGTACAAGGAGATGCAGGTTGAAGCAAAAGGGGAGTTTGGAGGCATCGGGATACAGATAGGAATAAAAGATGGTGTGCTTACCGTCATTGCTCCGATTGAGGATACACCAGCGTACAAGGCTGGCATAAAGGCAGGCGATAAAATCATGAAGATAAATAACGAGATTACCAAAAATATGAACCTCCATGAGGCTGTGAGTAAGATGAGAGGAGTGGCTAAGACTCCTGTCACCATAACGATATTCAGAGAAGGATGGAAAGAGACAAAAGACTTTACCATAATTAGGGAGATAATAAAGATAAAGAGTGTGAAGTCAAAGCTTCTTGAGAATGGTATAGGGTATATAAAAATAAGCCAGTTCCAGGAACAAACAGCAGATGACCTTTCCAATGCTCTGGAAAAGCTCACACAGGAGAAAATAAATTCTCTCATCATTGACCTGAGAAATAATCCAGGAGGACTTCTCAATAGCGCAGTTGCTGTTTCGAGCCAATTATTGCCCCCGGGTAAATTGGTGGTATATATGAAAACAAGGACAGGCGAGAGGACAGAGTTTTACACTGAGGGGGGAAAGCATAATTTCACTCTCCCGATGGTGGTACTGGTGAACCAGGGAAGCGCAAGTGCCTCAGAGATTGTTGCAGGTGCATTAAAAGACTGGAATACGGCAGTCATCCTCGGCACACAGACCTTTGGAAAAGGGTCAGTACAAACAGTAATCCCGCTCACTGACGGTTCAGGCCTGAGGCTCACTACAGCAAGATATTACACACCAAAAGAGACTTCTATACAGTCCACCGGAATTATCCCTGATATCATAGTGAAGCTCGAAGTAAAAGACGGAGAAAAGAAACATCCTGTCATAAGAGAGAAGGATCTTGAGAGGCATCTGAAGAGCGAACAAGAAGAGGATAAGCCGAAAGAGCCTGAGGAAGGAGCAATTATTGAGGTGGAAGAGAAAGAAGATATGCAACTTCAGAGGGCTATAGACCTTCTCAAGACATGGAAGATATTTAAGGAATTGCCAAAGGCGTCGTAAATAAAGTAAGAAGTGAGGAGAAAATGAGAAGTTTGCTCTATTTTCTAAAAAGCATAAGCAAAAATAATACCTGAATGTAACTTATTGATTTTATATCATAGTTATAAAAATAAAGAGGAATTCTTCAGTCAATATGTCTTATTTGCAGGGCATTTTGTCCAAAAAAGAATAAGCAGGGTAACTCATTAAGTTCATTGATGAAGGCAAAAATATAACCATACCATTTTATAGTCCCATTTTATTATTATTACATGTCCAAAAAACTTACTACTAAACAGGATAACCAGGATAAAACAGTAGCCAAAATATGGTGTCCTGAAGGAGAAAAATTCCAATATATAAAAGTATGTGATTCTCACTGTAAAAAGAAAGTCAAGTGCTTGGCATTTAGAGATTATCTCGAGCCAAAATTATTCTAAGGTAATGTATGAGTCCTCTGCTTTTTATGTTAGATTATGGCCTCATGGGTAATCAAAATAGTTAAAATAATGTATTGCAACAAAATGCAGGAACATTTAAAATTCAGGATGAAAAACTCCACAATTTTGAATTTTGCTTTTTGTATTTTAATTTAATTTCATGTCCAGAGTTATCCTTGACATAGAGACAGTTGGAAGAGATTTTGGGTCTCTTGATAAAACAACTCAAGAATACCTCCTGAAGTATGCAGAGACAGAGGATGAAAAGGAAGAAATAAAGGACCGTCTTTCCCTGTATCCTCTCACCGCTGAAATAGTGACAATAGGATTACTCAATCACGATACACAAAAGGGCATTGTATTTTACCAGGCATCAGGCGACCTGTTGCTTCCATTCGAAGAATATAATGTACGATATGAGGCTGGCACAGAGAAAGAAATCCTTGAGAAATTCTGGGATGTCATTAAGGGCTACAACCAAATTATTACCTTTAATGGCAGGAGTTTTGACTGTCCTTTTATTTTAATCCGCTCTGCAGTTCTTAAAATAAAGCCAAAAAAAGATTTGATGCCCTCCAGATATAATGAGACTCATATAGACTTACTCGATCAGCTCACATTTTATGGTGCCTCACGCAAAAGGTTTAGTCTTGATATGTGGTGCAAGACCTTCGGGATAAAGAGTCCAAAAGAAGGTGGCATTACAGGGCTCGAGGTGAAAGGACTTTTCAAGGCTGGCAGATACCTTGATATTGCGAAATATTGTGTCGGTGACCTCAGGGCAACAAGGGAGCTTTTACTCTACTGGGAGAATTATATAAGGTTTTCAGGGTAAGTAAGGCTGACCTATATTACTTTAAGAACGCCGAGATAAGCTACTCCATAGGCAAATTGTACATACTTATCGTACATGTATATGTTATTTTCAATTGGAGATGTACGCAGCAGTTGAAAAAAGACCTTCTCTCTATTATCTCCTTGTCGGACAATGCGGATGGGGGGACAGGTCCAATTCTCAGGAGCTAACATTTGCCCTGGAAGGAAACCGCCTTTTTCTTCGAGATCATCTGGCTTAAGAATTTCTCGTTTGAATTGATCACCGGGCATATAGCCGAAGACCTTATACCTGCCGAAAAGGTTTTCAACATTGAATGTGCAGATGGTTACTGAAAGCATAAATCACCTCCCCTGAAAAATAAGTATAGCAGGGGTCAGATATTTGTCAAGTTTTTGAGATAATTAATTTTTAAAGAATGTTCTGATTAGTCATTGACAATACTTATTTTCAAAGGAGTAAAGGGGAGCTGAAGAATAATGCTTTGAGAGAGTTATCTAAGAATCGTTTTCTTTTCCGTGTCTTTTTTCTTTATCAATAGGCAATTCTTTTTCAATTTCTCCTAATGATTCCCCTCTTAACAAATCTGTAAGTGTTACTCCCTCTGTTTCAGGAAGCTTTAAGAGATATCTTAATAAGGAACTTCTTATTGAATCTCTTATTGAATCCATTAATATGTCACTTTTAGACTGTGGCTTTATCCAAGAGCGCAGGCCTAGATAACCCTGGTTTGCTAAAGAACGAACGATGGATAGTATTTCCTCTAATATTTCTCGATCACTTCTCTTTGTTACTGTTTCATCTGTCTTAATCGGAATTTTCTTTAAGCTATCCTCCAATTCTGGCCACCATAGTTCAAAGGTTTTATCAACTTGCTTCTCTGGCAATGCCTTATCTTCCAATGCATTATTAAGTGTATATATTAATTTTTTAGTATCCTCTTTTTGTGCTTGAGTAGCTTGAAATTGTGATAGAGGTGGTTTTATGTCTGATGGTTCAATTTCAAAAAGGTATGTACATACAAATGTTTTTTCAATTGTTTTTGATAATGCTCCAGCCTCAAATAGTATCCAGGGTTCGTTAAGATTTTCAGGTGTCAAACAAATTATTCCTAATTTGGTATCTTTTAATTGGTTACTTATATCTTCTTGCCACCGCGCACCCTTTTTTATATCAACATCTGACATCCATGGTTGAATTGTTTGTATTACATTAGGTAACCACTTTCTTAATTCTGTCGCTATCTCTTTACTTCTATCGCCTGACCAACAAATATAAACTTTCATCATTCCCTCCACGGAATACTTTTAAGGATATATTTAATTATAGATTATGGTCAAGATTTAATCACTTTGCCTCATGAGGCAATAAATGGTTAAGTGTAATCTAATTTGTTATGATTCGTTTACTGCTTATCAACCTTCTAAACTCCCACGGCAGTTATGGATTCTTTTGTTGCCAAAGCCCTACCTTTATCTCGCCTCACTTATTTCTCTATTATTCCCTTCTCACCTAAAACTCTAACAGCTTCCTCAATCTCCGAATCTGAAAAATGTGGTTTAACTGTATTTACGAGCCTCTTAATTTCAGATACGTCTTTAGACTTCTTTGAAAAATAAAGAACCGTGCCAATCAACTCCATCTTCCTTACAGGTTCGGTGCCGATCAGAGAAGATATTTTTCTGAGCTTGTCATCGTTCACAGTATAGTGTGAGAAATTTTCTTTCAATAAGCTCCTGCCCTTATCTGTAGTAGTAATGCGGAAACCGTGTCCTTTTTGATTCTGTTCGACTTCTATCAGCCCGTAATTTTTAAGATTATCGATATCCCTGTCCAGTTCCTCCGAATACGGTCCATATCGGTGAAGCTTATAGTCATAACCCAGGTTCTCTCCCAATCCCTCTTGAAGCAGATATACGCCTTTCTGTATAAAAGTCTTGCCTACTTTATCCCGAACATTCTCAACTAAAGTCAAAATGGCTGTAGCCTTCCTCATCTGATTAACTTCATCTGCGTTTACAGGTTCTCTGTCAAAGCTGTATGCTTTTGCGCTGTTGTTTATGATTTTTTTCGGAATCACGTTTTATAGACTTCACTACGATGTCTGATGGCATATATCGTGATGACTTGAGATGTATGCTTAGGAGTGTATACGATTCTCCAATCGCCTACTCTAAGCTTATATTTTCCTTTGAACTTTCCTTTAAGCGGGGCAGGAATAATAAACTCAATATTTTGAGAAAGCTAGGTTATTTTGTTTACGATATTTTGGGCGACGGTTTTATCGAGACGTGATAAGTCTTCTTCTGCCTGAGGCGTAAACTCAATCGCAAACGCCATGTCAGCTCAAACCGAGACGCTTTTTAACTTCATCAAACGGAATTCTTTCTTTGGAAGCAATTGAAGTTTCAAGGGCTTGAACAAAATCTTCTCTTAACTCGAGTCCATAATCAGGGTCAACAAGCTCTCTGAATTTTTCTTCAATTACTTTGCCTATTAATTCCTTAAGCTCATCTGTGCTGAGATCAGCCACTTTCATATAAGCACCTCCTTTGGCTGTTGTAATTACCTAATTATACCATTTTATCCACTCACACACTCCTTGCCTTCAATTCACCATGGGCTTTGTGCAAATATACATTGATACTGTCTTACCTTAAATAATCATTAACCTTTTCAAGTTTGAATTTGTCATCATCGAGGACATTATTCACAAACCTGAAGATAAGCCTTCTCTGTTCGGGTGTGAGCTCAGGGTAAAAAATTGGGTTTGCGACGACTGCACCTCTGAAGGCAAAAAACGGTGCAACAACATCATAGATTTCATTATCACCAGTTAAGGTGACATATCTGTCAAAAAATAATGTAAGCCCTTCGAGATAGGGTCCCCTCACAGAGCCATGATGTTTAATTGAAAAGAATATGTAATTGATAGTGAGTGCAGTGATGTCATCTGCAGGGTCACCCCATGGGCCCCTGCTTCTGTCAAGAAGTATAAAGTCAGTATTGTTTTTAAACCATATATTCCCAGGGTGAAAATCACCATGAATCAGTGATAACCTATTATGTTTGGGTTTTAATCTATAAATCCAGTCAACTGACTTTTTGATTATTTCTGCCATTTCATCATAGCTCAAGGTTCCATCAGGGTAGGTATCAAAAACCCCCATCAGACATTCACCATGTCCTACAGTATCTCTCAATTTCCTCCAGTAAAGTATTTTTGAAGCCTTCTTAATAGAATGGATTTCTGCAAGATATGTTGTCATCGCCTTTATCTTTTCAATATCAGAAATTTCAAGCCTGTCTTTATGAACGAATTCAGAAAGATCATTAAAATAATCTCTGCCTGCTCCTCTCTCCATCAATAGATAATATTCTCTTCCGCCGCCGATGGACTTTATCGAACCATCTTCCATCTCAGATAAAACATCAACAGCCTTTACATGTCTGGGCAGGTTTTTAAACTCATCAAGGTCAAGAAGGAATACAGCTGCCCTATCAGAAGGATAATCGTGCCCCAGGCCTTCGGAGAGGAGTGTTTTTACAACATATGATTTAGTACCATCCAAGGTTTTCATTTCTATAAGGAAGCCCGATCCCTGAACACCTGAGCCGAGCTTTCTTATGTCCACTTGAATAATATCTTTGAATTCTTTCTTGAGGTAGGCTTTTAATGCTTCTTCATTGATCATATTCGCATCTAATATAACTCTCCAAAATTGCTTTTGTACCTTTCAGCAAATTCTTCGTATGTATACCGATGCTCCTGAGTTCCATATTTCTCTATCGCATAAACGGCCGCAACAGTTCCCATCTTTGCAGCAGTTTCAATGTCTCTGCCGGTAACAATTCCCTTCAGCAGACCTGCCCTGTAAGCATCCCCTGCGCCTGTAGGGTCTACAACGTCATGAACCTTTGCTGTTGGAATACTCACATCAAATTCTGAATTGCTTATAATGGAACCTTTTTCTCCAAGGGTTGTAATAACAGTCCTTGTCAGACCTAACAGTCCTTTTTTATCCATACCTGTCATCTTCATAATCAACTCAAGTTCGTAATCATTGGAGATTAACAGCATTGAACCATCAAGCCACTCTCTAAGGGTCTTCCCTTCCCATTGTGTGAGAGACTGACCCGGGTCGCAGATATAATCGATGCCTTTATATTTGAATGTCTTTGCATATTCGATCATATCCTGAAGGTTCCCCGGGGCAATTAGGCTGATTGAGTTTTTAGAGTCAGCATTATTAAACGTATATTCAGATGGATATTTCATAGCACCAGGGTTGAATCCTGTTATCTGGTTGTCAGCTTTGTCGGTTATTATATATGCCCCTGCCGTAAACTCATCTCTGATTATCTTTATCCCCTCTTCTAAAATATTATTCTTCCTCAACCAGTCGAAATAACTTTCATGGTCTTTTCCTATAGTTGCAATTACAACCGGCCTCTCATTAAGAAGGCTGAGCGAATAGGCTATGTTACCGGCAGTACCGCCAAATTTTTCTACCAGCCCGTTAACAGTAAAGCACACATTCAGGATGTGTATTTTATCCGGCAAGATATGGTCCGATAATTTTCCCGGAAAGTCCATAATCCTATCATATGCCATTGAACCTGAAATATATATATTCAAATCATCTCCGTTGTCTTTTGATAATTCATCTCTTCAAACTCTAAAATATGATTCACAGGCATAATGCAGTTCTTTTATTCTAGTGCTTTAAGTTCACCTTCAATAGAGGCCTTACGTTGTAAGAGCTCTGCTTTTTTCTGCTGGATAGCGAACAGTTCTTGCTGAAGAGGCTCTACTTCCTTTTCTAATTGTCGTAACTGATAAATGTTATATTTAAATCTCTTGCCCCGCTTTTCATTTATTGAGGCGGTTATCCGTGCCTCCTCCTCTTCTGTAGTTTTTATCTCTGAAGTTATGGACTCTAACTGAGATCGTAAGGCACTCACTCTCGCACTTTTATCTGCATCAGGTCTTTGAGTTGGGACAACTGCTTCTTCTGGTTTCTCTTGTTTCTCGGGTACCTCTTGTGAGCGGAAATCTTTTTCTGGCGCTGCGGTCTCTTCAATCTTCAAAATATCTTTTTCAGATATCCCGATTGAGCCTCCATTGAAATAAACAGTGACCTCCCCTGCCTTTTTTTCAAATGAACTGACTCCTGATATAACAGAGCCGTTTTTGAGATATATCTTGTACGCTGCATCAGAATAAACAGGGAGTAGAAGAATCAAAATAATTAAAAAAAGTTGTATCATTATCCCCTCCTTAATTCATGTAAAAGGTTTTCAGCAACCTTTTTATTGAAACCTTTCATTTTTGCTATTTCTTCAATAGTTGCATTTCTTATAGCTTCTATACTACCAAAATGCCTCAAAAGGTCAAGCCTTCTCTTCTTTCCTATGCCAGAAATCTTTTCAAGAGGTGATTCCATAAGGTCTTTATCCCTTAACTTCCTGTGGTAACTGATAGCAAATCTGTGCACTTCATCCCGTATCTTTCTAAGGAGCAGAGATGATTGCCTTCCGTCATCAAGGAACACTGGGTCCCTGGATGTGGTGAGGTATACCCTGTCAGGGTTTTTTGCAATAGCAACAAGTATGGGGAGTTCACGAAATAATGCAGCATTGTTGTCTATAACTTTTTTTGCTACCTTGAGCTGTCCTTTTCCTCCATCAATAATAATGAGATCAGGCATAATGCCCTCAAGATTTTTAATGATTCTCCCGATTATCTCTTCCATCATCGAATAGTCATCAACTCCCTGCACTGTTTTTATCTTCAGCCTTCTGTATATATCCTTCTTGAATTCACCTGCTGACCAGAAGACGAACGCACCGACAGATTCACTCCCTGAGATAGTAGATACATCAAAGGCACCTATGTCCTCAGGGAGTTTCTTAAGCTGCAATCTTTCCTTAATCTCATTTAATAGACTATCAACCCTTGATTCTTTTTTGCCTTTTTGTGTCAGGTATGCATTCTCTGATGCCATATCAACAAGTTCTTTTTTCTTTCCCGTCTTTGGAGAAGATATTTTTATAATGGTTCCTTTTTGCTGCCTAAGCCACTTTTCAAGCAATTTTGATTCCCCGGGTATCACAGGTGTGATTATTTCTGATGGAGGAATAATCTCTTTTGAATAAAACTGTGTAATAAATGTATGGAATAATTCCCGGTCAGAGACATCTT
>JAGVMY010000182.1 GCA_020053565.1 Thermodesulfovibrionales bacterium | reverse complement strand
TGCGAGTGAACGTGCAATACAAATCCTCTGTCTCTGCCCCCCGCTGAATTCATGGGGGTAACGATTCAAGATGTCAGAGCCAAGGCCGACTTTATTGAGCAGTTCAACTACTTTATCTTTTATTCTTATTTTTTCAACAATCCTGTGAATCTTCAGTGGCTCTGCAATGGTATCCAGAATACTTTTCCTGGGATTAAGAGATGAAAAGGGGTCTTGAAATATTATTTGTACTGATTTCCTGAAGGCTTTTAGGTTATCACCGCTCAACTCAAAAACATTCTTGCCCTGAAATAATACCTCGCCAGAAGTAGGTGGTAGTAACCTCACTATAAGCCTTGCAACGGTTGACTTCCCACATCCGCTCTCACCAACAAGGGCAAAGACCCTGTTCTCATCAAGAGACAAGTCAATACCATCAACAGCTTTGAGTAATGCAGGGGCTGTCATAAATCCTTTTTTCACAGGGAAATATTTTTTTAGAGAATTTACTTTCAGGAGCGCCATAGTATCTCCGATGCCCTGATGCACCTAACAAGATGCAGTGATGAGTGACGAGTGACGAGTGACGAGTTCTGAATTCTCATCAGCTCTGGTTCTTTCTCATTACATTCTGGTAGTGCAAATCTACATCTATCTGAAAACTTACACCCTAAAGGGAGTCTGTCCGGTTCCGGCACAAAGCCAGGGATTGGTTTTAAAGGTTTTCCCTTTTCCTCGGGGAGAGACTCTAATAGACCTATGGTGTATGGGTGTCTCGGGTTATTAAAAAGTTCATATACATCTGCAAACTCCATCAACCTTCCTGCATACATAATACCGACTCTTTGAGCATTTTCTGCAATAATGCCAAGGTCATGGGTGATAAGAAGCACCGCCATCTTCATATCTTCTCTGAGCCTCTGGATGAGCTCAAGTATCTGTGCCTGTATTGTGACATCAAGGGCTGTTGTGGGCTCATCTGCAATCAACAAAGATGGTTTACAGGCTATTGCCATAGCAATCATAACCCTTTGTTTCATGCCCCCTGATAACTGATGTGGATATTCCTTTATTCTGATTTCGGGAGAGGGTATTTTCACTGCCTTCAAAAGTTCTATTGCAGTATCCATTGCCTCTTTTTTTGAGATATCCATATGTGTGGTAAGAACCTCTGCTACCTGATAACCAACAGTAAGCACAGGATTGAGTGATGTTGCTGGCTCTTGGAATATCATTGAGAGCTCTTTTCCCCTCAGCCTTCTCATGGATTCTCTATCAAGTGTGAGGAGATTATTATCTCTAAAGATAATCTTCCCTTCTGCGAATGCATTTTGCGGAAGTATTCCCATGATCGAGAGTGCAGTGAGAGTCTTCCCGCATCCGCTCTCTCCCACAAGACCAAAGACTTCAGCCTCCTCAATTTCCAGGTTAAGATCAGAGACAACTTTTATAGAACCGCTGGTTGACCTGAAGAAGATATGAAGACTCCTTAGTGTAAGGAGGGACACTGCGGGTTATTTTTCCTTCTTCTTGAGAAGCTTCAGGTAGGTTTCTGCTTCTAACAGCTCAGGGTTATATTTGCTCTCTTCAAAAAGCTGTTTGCCACGCTCGTAAAGCTCATTCAGGTGTTGGTTCATCGTTTAAACAGTATAGGGAGTGAAAGATTTATTTGTCAAGCTTTGAGGACTGTTTTCAGGACGAAATGATAATCTGCATATTCATCTGCTTTTTTTATCAAAAGCCATTCCTTTAGTGAATCACCCTTCATTTTTTATAGATTCTATGATACGCTCTATCCTTGATTTCGGCGTACCACTGAAGGCTTTTCTTAATTCCTCATCGGTAAATTTTTCCCTAAGAATTGCTATGATGTCTGTCCTTCCCTTATAACAACCTATACTATTTCTGCACGGTAATCCATCGTTCATTGAAATACAATAAGAGAATTCTACTATTATTCCCAACTGATGGCAGTATATTTTCATAGCATGTGTATAAAAGAGGGGGGATAATCCCCCCTCTTTTCATCTATTTTGGTTTCGGGAATTTCTCGAGGTCTTTCAGAAGATGCTGTATTTCTTCATCCGGTAATACATAATCTTCGAGCTTTCCGGATATATACGCATCATATGCAGAGAGATCTATGATGCCGTGTCCACTCCAGTTCATTAATATTACCTTTTCTTTACCTTCCTCTTTTGCCTTTTTTGCCTCTTCTATAACACATTGAATAGCATGATTAGTCTCCGGAGCCGGAATAAACCCTTCTGTCCTTGCAAATGTAATGCCGGCTGCAAAGGTCTCAAGCTGAGTATATGCCCTTGCCTCTATAAGTCCATCCATAAGCAACCTGCTGACTATTGGAGCCATTCCATGATACCTCAGGCCGCCAGCATGGATAGGAGCTGGCACAAAACCATGACCAAGGGAATACATGGGCAAAAGTGGTGTTGTTTCAGCAGTATCACCAAAATCGTATACATAAGGACCTTTTGTCAAAGTCGGACATGAAGCAGCCTCGCAGGCAACTATTTTTATTTTTTTACCATGAATCTTGTCCCTGACAAATGGTAAGGAAAGACCAGAAAAGTTACTTCCACCACCTGCGCAACCTACAACTATATCAGGGTACTCTCCTATCATGGCAAGTTGCTTTTGTACCTCGAGACCTATGATAGTCTGATGCAAGAGCACATGATTGAGAACGCTCCCGAGAGAATATCGTGTATCCTTTGAAGTCACCGCATCTTCTATCGCCTCACTGATGGATATTCCCAAACTTCCAGGATGTTCTGGATTCTGCTCAAGGAACTTCCTCCCTGCGTTTGTATCCGGACTTGGACTCGGCACACATTTTGCGCCCCAGGTCTCCATGAGAATCCTTCTATAAGGCTTCTGGTTGTAGCTTACCCTAACCATATATACCTTACACTCAAGGCCAAACTGGTTACACGCAAAGGCAAGAGCACTTCCCCATTGACCTGCTCCAGTCTCTGTAGCCATTCTTTTTATACCGAATACTTTGTTGTAATATGCCTGAGCTATTGCTGTATTAGGCTTATGACTCCCGGGCGGGCTTACACCTTCGTTCTTGAAATATATACGTGCAGGTGTCTTAAGATACTTCTCTAAGGAGTATGCCCTGTATAACGGGGTTGGCCTCCATATGAGGTATTTTTCTAAAACCTCTTCCGGTATATCAATCCACCTCTCTGAACTCACCTCTTGTTCTATTAAATTCATGGGGAATACAGGTGCGAGCATGTCAGGTGTTATTGGTTGTCCTGTTGCTGGATTGAGTGGCGGCGGAAGAGGATTTGGCAAGTCAGCCTGAATATTATACCACTGTTTTGGCATATCTTTTTCATTTAAAAAAATTTTCCTGTCCACATTAATCCTCCTTTATTTTGTGAATTTATGGGAAAACTATTTTTAAAAATCGTACTAATCCATAGTTAATAATAAAAGTCAAGCATCTCCTTGAAAATAACTTGCGATATGCATTATCTCATGCCATAATTTATAAACTCGGATTGCAAAGGAAATTGCTAAGATGAGAGTAAGTGTAACACAATGTGCATTGTCATTCAAGCCCATTCTAAATCTAAGGTAGCTGTCAAATTTTAAAAATGGAGGCACCAATGGATGAGGTAAAGGAAACAAATAAAAAAAGAAAAAAAATTGCAATTATCGTTTTTATTGCCATTGCCCTGATAGGTGCAATAATCTTCTTTTTTTATCTCAGGTACAAGGCTACCCATATTAGCACAGACGATGCCTTTGTAGATGGTCGTATCCATACTATTGCGTCAAAGGTAGCAGGCACGGTGAAAGCAATTTATGTGAAGGATAATCAGTCTGTAAAAGAGGGAGACCTTCTCCTTGAAATAGACCCTGTGGATTATGAGGTAAGGGTAAAAGAGGCAACATCGGGGCTGAGTGCAGAGAATGCACGACTTTTAGAGCTTGAGGCAAAGATTGAGGCATCGAAAAAGCAGTTGTTGGAGTTACATACAGCGATGGAGGTCGCAAGGGCGAATCTTGAGCTCCAGGAGGCCAATCTCAAACAGGCTGAAATAGATATTAAAAGGGCAGAGAATCTTTATAAAAAAGATGCCATCTCTAAGGAAAAATACGAGAAAACAATGACAGCGTATAATGTAAACCTTTCACAGGTCAAAGTGGCAAAAGAGCAGCTCAAACAGACAGAAATGGCTGTTGAAACACAAAAGGCGGTTGTGAAACAGGTTGAGGCAGCAAAAACTTCTCAATTGTCGGTTATAAAAGAAAAAGAAGCAAAGTTGAAAGCAGCACAACTTAACTATGGATATACAAAGATAATCGCACCATCCGATGGCCATGTTACTAAGAAATCAGTTGAAGTCGGAAACCAGACATATGTCGGGCAGCCGTTAATGGCAATTGTTTCACTGGATGATATATGGATAACTGCAAACTATAAAGAAACGCAGTTAGAGAATGTAAAACCAGGGCAAAAGGTAAACATAAAAGTAGATACGTATCCGGGAAAAACCTTCAAAGGAACTGTTGAAAGTATAATGGCTGGCACTGGAGCAGTATTTTCACTCTTTCCACCAGAAAATGCGACAGGAAGTTATGTGAAAGTGGTCCAGAGAATACCCCTAAAAATAGTACTCGAAAAGGGGACAGACCCTGAGCACATCCTTCGGATCGGTATGTCTGTTGTACCAACGATAATAGTTAAAGATGAATAAATGGGTTATTACAATCACAGTAATGCTTCCCACCCTCATAGAGATAATGGATATGACTGCGGTGAATGTGGCCCTTGGAAATATCCGGGGAAGCCTCTCAGCAGGTATAGATGAATCCACCTGGGCAATCACCTCGTACCTTGTATCGAATGCAATAATAATACCCCTCTCCGGATGGCTGAGCAGGTTATTCGGGAGAAAAAAATATCTGATACTTTCTGTAACATTATTCACTGTGAGTTCCTTTTTATGCGGGTTAGCGTGGAACCTCCAGAGCCTTATACTCTTCAGGGTATTTCAGGGAATTGGCGGAGGTGCACTCCAGCCCCTCTCCCAATCCATACTCTTCGAAACATTTCCACCTTATCAGCGCGGGATGGCAATGGCAATTTTTGGTATCGGGATAATGTTTGGTCCGATAATGGGTCCTCTTCTCGGAGGCTGAATTACTGACAACTGGTCATGGCACTGGATATTTTTCATAAATATTCTATTGGCATTGTGTCCATAGTGATGACCCTCTTTTTCATAGTTGATCCACCATACATGAAGCGCACAGAAATGAAGATTGACTATTGGGGTCTTGTATTACTTACCGTTGGCGTTGGATGCCTTCAGATTGTCCTTGATAAAGGCCAGAGAGAAGAGTGGTTTTCATCGAGTTTTGTTGTATGGCTGAGCATCATATCGGCAACATCACTCATACTGTTTGTGATCGTAGAACTTTTTTTTACTGAACATCCGATAGTAAACTTAAAGACATTCAAGGATATCTCATTCAGTACCGGTACTATAGTGATGTTCTTTACCTTTTTCAATCTTTTTTCAAGTATTGTATTACAGCCAATCTACGTTCAGACCCTCATGGGATATACTGCTTTCCTCGCAGGACTGGTTCTTGCCCCTGGAGGTGTAGCGAGCATGTTCACAATGCAAATAGTAGGAAGGCTCATGACAAAGATAAATCCAAAGTTTATTCTTGCCGTTGGCATAATCATCTGTGCATATGCCTCGCATCTTATGTCACAGTTTAATCTCTATGCAGATTTCAACTCAATCGCATGGCCAAGAATAGTGATGGGGATCGGGATGGGGGCTCTTGTTATTCCTTTAATAACCATTGCCTTTTCCACAATAAAAAAAGAAGAGATGGGCAATGCAACGTCAATCTACAATTTCCTGAGAAACATCGGTGGAAGCTTTGGTGTTGCTTTTGTCACTACCATGATTGAAAGGCGTGCACAGTTTCATCAATCGCACCTTATAGAACACCTTACCCCCTTTGATATCAATTATCAGATTGCTTCACAGCAGAGCGCACAGATACTCCAGTACAGAGGATTTGAAAGTTCCCTGTCACAACATGGAGGGCTCGGTGTTATTTATAATGAACTCCTCAGGCAGGCTTCCATGCTATCTTTTAATGACGCTTTTCATCTCACCAGTCTGTTAATGATATCCGTTCTTCCTCTGGTTTTCCTTATGAAAAAAGGTAAGAGCACTCC
>JAGVMY010000142.1 GCA_020053565.1 Thermodesulfovibrionales bacterium | reverse complement strand
TTACCGTAACGCTTGCCAGTCCCGGACTGTTATGCTCTTTGCTGAGATGTCCTAACCAGAACTCGGTCTGCGGATTTGGGTGGTTAAGGATAATCAGTGAAATCAGGGACACATCCTATATTTCGCTTTTTCATCAAGACAGCGCGGAAGTGCAATAGTCCAGAAGTGTGGAAGTTGAGAAGTAACGGAGTCAAGCTCAATCAAATCTCTTCAAAAAATCTGAAACCTTTATGCTCTTTATAGATTTATACTTGCCAAGATCACACAAATCCTTATCACCGCTGACTATAAACTCAGCCGATGCAGAAATGGCGCAAGAAATGAACTTGTCATCTTCAGGATCCCTGCATACCCCGCTAATATTCTTTTTTATTTCAATTACTTCAAAGAAAGGAAGGATTTCATCTCTGATGATTGTTGTTATCTCTTTCTCATTGAGAGAAAATTTCGGATACGCAAGGACATCATTGAATTCCTCAAAAGTTTTCTGTGAAATGACAGGGATTATTTTACCTGTTTTCCACATTTCTGCCAATCTCGATACTTCGCCTCTGAATAGCAAGGCAGCTACAAAAACATTGGTATCAAGAAGAACCCTCTTTATCTCTTCTTTTTTCTTGCCCATTTAACTGCATCGTTAATATCTTTCTCGGTAATATTGAGCTTCACAATCTTGTCCCTTATTCCTTCAAGTGTCATGTCTACAGGAGTTATCCTAACAGGTATAAGTATTATCTTCCTGTCTTTCACCGAAATATCGAAGTATTCGGTATCGGGAAATGACTTGACGATTTCCTTGGGCAGCGTGAGCTGGTTTTTTGATGTCTTTTTTGCAAGCATATTCCTTACCTCCTTACAGTAAGGATACCTTGTTATTGTATTTTTGTCAAATCGGTGGAACGAGTAAATTATCAGGGGCTTGGCCAAGGCTTGCTTAAGCTAAAATAGTTCACACTAAAACTCTTACCTGTTTTCCTTTTCTCTCCTGAATCCAATCCGCCGGCGCTTAGGCTCAGGAGTTGAACAGACTCGCAGATATGGGACTCCAGGACATTGACACCTTTCCCGGTAAAAAAATGTTATCTTTTGAAAAAAATTGCCCCCTGCACCTTGAAGGAAGCAGGGGGAACAGTTCGTACTATTTTAAAGCTGCCCTGACGAGATCTAAGAGAGAAACGACGCCAATAATATCCTTCCCTTCTTTTACCCATACCCTGGCGATATTGAATTTATCCATGAGCATGGCGGCATACTCTAACTTCATATCCTTATCCACACAGACCAATGGCTTTGAGACAATATCTGATGCTTTTACTTGTGCAGGATTCATGCCTTTAGCCAGCACTTTAAAGACGACATCCCTCACGGCAATAACGCCCGGAACATCACCAGCGTCTTTCGGCTTGACAAAGACAGACCTGATATTTTTGTCAGCCATAATCTTCATAACAATCTTCAGATTCGCATCGTGCTTAACGGCAAGAAATTTCGTCGTCATGATTTCCCCTACCTTCATATACCTCACCCCCTTTTCTTTTTAACCCTTTGATTAAAGTTTATTGCATTTTTAGAAATTGTCAAGGGGAATATAGGTGAATTATAATGAATACCTTTTTCATGATAGCCCTCCATCACCCATTAAAATCTCCAGGAGCCTGTCAAGCTCCTCGAAGGAATAATATTCAATCTCAATTTTCCCCCGTTTTCCTTTATGAAATATTCGAACCTTTGTCCCGAGATTCCTGATCAGCTTTTCTTCAAGTGATGAAATCTGAGGGTCTTTAGTTGCTTTTACCTTGAGAGGCCTGGAGATCTTTTTGGTTAATGCCTCTGTTTCTCTCACGCTGAGGCCTTTCTTGATAACCTTTCTTGCTGCCTCCATCTGGTGAGCCTTCCCGTCTATTGCAAGGATCGCTTTTGCATGTCCTATACTCAGAGAACCTTTATAAATGAGAGATTTAATTTCTTCCGGCAGTTTTAAGAGCCTCAGGTAGTTAGAAATCGTTGCTCTGTCTTTTCCGACCTTATCAGAAAGCTCTTCTTGTGACAGTTTGAAATCAGTAACCAATCTTCTAAATGCCTCAGCAGTCTCCATAGGATTGAGGTCTTCCCTCTGGATGTTTTCTATAAGGGCTATTTCGAGAGAATCTCTTGAAGCGACGTTTTTTATCAGTGCAGGGATTTTTTTAAGTCCTGCAAGTGCCGAAGCCCTCCATCTGCGTTCACCGGTAACAAGTCTGAATGTGCCATCCCCGACACGCGAGACGATTATAGGCTGGAGCACTCCTCTCTCTTTTATCGATGCTGCGAGTTCCTTGAGTGAATCATCTTTGATTGACTTTCTCGGCTGATGCTCTCCGGGGAAGATTCGGTCAATATCCAGATAGATAATCTCTTCTCCCTTTTCAGGTATTAATGCTTCAAGACCTTTGCCTAACGCCGTCTTCATTCAGTATCTCCTTTGCAAGGGATAGATAACTTTGTGCTCCTCTTGAACAAACATCATATAAAATCGCCGGTTTTCCATGGCTTGGCGCCTCTCCAAGTGTCACATTTCTCGGAATTACCGTAGTATAAACCTTATCACCAAAATGTTTTCTCACCTCTTCAGCAACTTCACTTGATAAATTATTCCTCGCATCAAACATGGTGAGCAGTATTCCTTCAATGTCGAGATCAGGATTAAAAGAACTTCTCACAAGGCGAAGTGTCCTTGTCAGAAGTCCAAGTCCTTCGAGCGCATAATATTCACATTGCACCGGGATTATCACAGAGTCAGCAGCAACAAGTGCATTTAATGTGAGCAGTCCGAGAGAAGGGGGGCAGTCAATAAATATATAACGATAGTTATCCCTTATCGAATTTATTGCATGAGAAAGAACCCTTTCCCGCCCCTCTTTCCCTACAAGCTCTACCTCGACACCGAGGAGGTCTATGGTGGAAGGCAGGATATTCAGATGGTCCATGGAAGTTGTTTTCAGGGCATCGCTCATATCGCATCTGCCTGCAAAAACATCATAGAGACTTTTATCAAGGGATTCTCTCGATATGCCAAGTCCGGTTGTTGCATTTCCCTGGGGGTCAGTATCTATGAGGAGTATGTCTTTTTCAGCAAGGGCAATTGATGCGGCAAGATTGATAGCAGTCGTGGTCTTCCCGACACCGCCTTTCTGGTTTACTATTGTGATAACTTTTCCCATAGTTTTTGCGGGGATGAAACCCAATTATTATAACAATAATTTGTGATATAATTCCTTTAAAAGAAAGAGGTGAAAAGTCATGTTACATATTATTTTTTCAATTATTATAATTTTACTTCTGCCAATTTCTGCCTCGGCAGAAAGAAAGGAGGATAAGGCAATGGTAAAGGATATACACTGGCTTGGACATGATACATTTAAAAT
>JAGVMY010000076.1 GCA_020053565.1 Thermodesulfovibrionales bacterium | reverse complement strand
TGCTTTAACAATAATGCTCTTCGCTATCTTTTTGCCGTCTTTCTCTTCAAACTTGACACCGGCCTTATCGCCGACCTTCAGATCTGCAAATGCCTTCTTATCTTTGCCTTCCATGATCTTGGTCTTATCATCAACTGCAACAACGGTATCTGTGACTTTATCCTTTACCTTTTTGGTTATGGTCACAGTCTTCTTTTCCTTATCGATCGCCTTGATCTCGCCAGTAACCTGCTTTAGAACTGCCTTCTTTTCTACTTTCTTCTCTTCGGCTTTCTTCTCCACTGGCGCAGGCGCTGCCTTTTTCTCCTCAGCTGCGAGTGCGAACGAGGCAATAGCAAATACAAAGAGCATTGCAACAATAATTGCTATGGCTTTCTTCACTCAAATCACCTCCTTTCCCATAGAGTATTAAATTGTATCAAACAGAATTCACTTTACAAAATTCATGCCATCGAAATCAAGTAAAAATATATGTTAAAAATTAAGGTTGCAGGTTGCATCCGTAAGTGATGGAGAAGCTATAGAGAAGAATTCATTCCTTTTTTAAGGAGTATTTTCCTCTTTTGGGGAAGAACTCTCAAGGCCGAATTTTTCCCATCTGTACCAGAAGGTTTTATAGCTCATGCCAAGAAGTTTAGCCGCTTTTACTGCAACATGATTTGCCTTCGTCATTGCCTTTCTCAAAAGTTCTTTCTCCATCTCTTCGAAATTCATTCCCTCATCTGGCAAATCAAAATCAAGAACACTCCCCCTATGAGAAAACCTTAATTCGCTATTGATATCCTTGAGATGTATGGTATGAGCCTCACACATAAGGACAGCGCGTTCTACGACAGATTCAAGTTGTCTTATGTTTCCCGGCCAGTGATACTCGATGAGTGCCTTCATTGCATTTTCTTCAATTCCCTTTATTCTCTTTCCAAACTCGTGGTTATATTTGTTAATGAAAAAGGTTACAAGTTCAGGGATGTCTTCTTTTCTCTCGCGTAATGGTGGAAGCTTTATGGTGATAACCTTCAGCCTGTAATACAGGTCCTCCCTGAAGTTCTTCTTTACGAGTTCTTTTTCGAGGTCTTTGTTTGTTGCTGAGATTATTCGAACATCAATTTTTATATTCTCTCTCCCCCCAATCCTTCTTATTTCTTTATCCTGAAGCACTCTGAGGATTTTCGACTGTGTCAAAAGTGGGAGATCTCCAATCTCATCAAGGAATATTGTCCCCCCATTTGTGGATTCAAAAAGCCCTATATTCCTTGATGTCGCACCGGTGAAAGCACCCGGCTCATGCCCGAAAAGTTCACTTTCTATCAAGTTTTCCGGGATTGCAGCACAGTTTACTGCGGTAAATGGTTTTGCCCGCCTTGGATTGTTATAGTGCATCGCCCTTGCGATAAGCTCCTTGCCTGTACCGCTTTCACCAAGAATGAGAACAGTTGCAGGACTCGAATAGACCTTCTTCATTATCTCGATTGCTTCCTGCATCTTCTTTGAACTTCCGACAATACCTTCTATACTGAACTTATCGTAGAGTGCTCTCTGAAGTTGAAGGTTTTCTTTAAGGAGGGAAGTCCGCTCAACAGCCCTCTTGACAGTCAAGAGCAATGTATCTTTATCAAGAGGCTTAGTGAGATAATCAAATGCGCCTTTCTTTATTGCTTCTACCGCAGATGATATTGTCCCGTGTGCAGTCATAATGACCATTGTTGGCTCAAAAGGTTCTTTAGTAATCGATTCAATAAATTCTATACCGTCTATGCCTTCCATCTTGAGGTCGGTGAGAACGACATCAGGATTAAATTTCTTCACAATCTTCAGTCCTTCTTCACCTGACGCAGCGGTATAGGTCTCGTATCCTTCATCATCAAGTATTGTTTTCACTATATCCCTCTGAAGAGGTTCGTCGTCAACGACAAGTACAACAGCCATTTTCACACTCCTATGCTTACTGTATAGGAAAAGATATGGTTACTGTGCTCCCCTTGCCTTCTCTACTCTGAAAATCAACCTTGCCCTTATGTTCCTCAATAACCCTTTTTGTCAAAGCAAGTCCCAGGCCAAGACCTGAAATTTTAGTCGAGAAAAATGGATTAAATACCTTTGACAGGGTTTCCTTAGAGATGCCAATACCTGTATCCTCAAAAATAATTGAAACCCTGTTATCAGAAGTCTGCGTACGCAATGTAAGTTTCCCTCCTTCGGGCATCGCCTGAAACGCATTGAGGACAACATTAAAAATACAGGTCTTCACAAGTTCAGGGTCTAAATAAAGCATGGGAAGCACTCCATATTGTTTAAATATCTCAATATTGTCTTTTTCTGCCTTTGCCCATACCAGCGACATAACCTCCTCGATAATGTTCCCGACATCCACCTCCTGAAGATTGAGCTTTAAAGGTTTTCCATAGTCGAGAAAATCTCCCACAAGGTTATTAAGCCTCTGTATTTCCTGTTTTATACTCGCCATGAGTGATTCAAACTTTTCCTTCTTAGCATTCTCTGATGGTGCATATTTTTCCTTTAAATGGTCTATACTCAGGCTTATAAAATTAAGTGGATTCCTGATTTCATGAGCAATACTTCTTGAAAGCTGACCCACTGCAGACAGGTGTTCGGCCTCTCTCAGTTTCTCTTCAAGTGCACGCTCATCCCTGAGCTTTTGAACCATATAATTAAAGCTTTGTGTCAGTTCACCTATCTCGTCTTTTCTGTCCGTAGTAAGGTTTAATGACAAATCACCTGCTGCAACTCTCCGTGCAGCATCAACAACATTATGGATTGGCTTTGTGTACATCCATGAAAGAAACATTGCGATAACTATTCCGAGGCCGAATACAAAAAGAGTTGCGATTACCCTTTTTATAGCACTTATTCTCAGGACGTCTGAAAAGTCATCTATATTAATTTGCAGGTGAATATATCCATATTGTGTATTACCTGCAACCACAGGCACAATGACATTGTAAACCTTACCCTCCTTTGACACAGGCTCTCCAAGTTCTGCCTTTATAATGCGCTGCTTCTTTTTCACACTGACCGGTTCTCCAACTTTTGTCGGGTTTGTGCTGGCAATGATTTTATCTTTCGTACTGATAATTGAAATCTCTTTTACACCTTTTGCGTTCAACTTTTGAAGATAATTGTAAAGCCGCATTTCATCCGTAGGTCCGGTGCCCGTAACCTCTTCAACACCAACCTGTATAGCCTTTGAGAGGTCAGCTGTCTGGTCCTCAAGTTCTTTAAGTAATTCTTTCTCTGTCTGTCCATAAAAAAAGAGGAGCATCGATACAAGGATGAGGGTGAGAAAGAGCATCATCCCGATTAATTTTTTATTCAACGAGAGACCAAGAAAATAATCTTTAAGCATTTATTCCATCCACGCTCTCTATAAGTTTAAAATAAATAAAGGGTAATATTCAAAAATTCTTTATTATAAGGACATCATTTTCTTCAATCGCCTTCAAAACGTTGTTTCTTTCTGCTAAAATTCTATATGCTCCTCCAGCAACTGGTAAATGGCCTTACCCTCGGCAGCGTATACGCTCTTATCGCACTCGGTTATACCATGGTCTACGGCATCCTTGAACTTATCAATTTTGCCCACGGTGAGATCTATATGCTCGGCGCTTATCTCGGCATCATCCTCCTAGGCTTCTTTACTGCAATTGGGATAGTGTCACCATGGGTCCAAATGGAATTTCTGGAATTGCCCCTCCTATAATTATGTCTGTATCTCTCGGGAAACTTTCCTATTATTACTACTTTGTCCTGTCATTGGTGATTCTGACTGTTTTTGTCACAAGGAGGGTCTATTCCTCAAGGATAGGAAGGGCATGGGTAGCAATAAGAGAAGATGAGATTGCCTCTTCTGCCATGGGCATAAACACCACGATGTACAAACTCTATTCATTTGCCTTTGGTGCTTTCTGGGCTGGACTTGCAGGTGTTCTCTTTGCAGGGAAGATGCAATTTGTATCCCCTGAAAGTTTTACATTCATGGAATCTGTACTGATAGTAAGCATGGTTATCCTCGGTGGGCTTGGGAGCATTCCTGGTGTCATTTT
>JAGVMY010000127.1 GCA_020053565.1 Thermodesulfovibrionales bacterium | reverse complement strand
CAAATGAGGCTCTTGCAAAAGTATTTATAAAACCACTTTGCCTACCCCTTTTATTAGGGCTTCACTGAAATCCAAGCACTTATTCTGCTAAGAAAACGTCCACACTACCTTTTTGTTCAGTTTTGGACGCAGACATCCCTTTATTGCACAAAATCTTCATCATCGCTCTCTTTTTTATGTTATCAGCCTGAGTAAGTGGTCAGCAAATAACGCTATCACTCCAAACATGAGGTGCAGCTTCACTTTTTTATGTCCACGCACCATTACAGTTTCACCACCGAACTCACCCTTCAGTCTACTGTTAAATCTCTCTGCAGCGGTCCTTTCGTTATATCTCAATGCCTCAGCCGGTGACATCGGCAATGCATCTCCGCGCCGAGGATTCCTGTCTATAATCGGCACATGACCTAATGCCTTGCTTACTTCGTGTATCGGTTTGGCATCATATGCGGAATCCATCAGATCATACAAATACGTTACCCTATCTGTTGTCATCTTCATCATCGGGATTGCTACTTGACTGTCATGTAATGACGCCGATGTTAATACTGTCGTTATAGGCAGTCCACAATCATTTGTATCTACATGAAACTTATATCCTATCCACGTCTCCTTATAGCCCTGGGCATTCGTCTTACTCCCGACATTACAGACCGTAGGTATATCCTTTAGGGCTTCAGCAGGTGTTTGATTGACCTGCCTGTTTAGCCGTTTATCCTCTTTTTTGTCAGCCCTGTTTTCTCCTTTTTTAGGACGGCCTCTTTTGGGGGGGTCCGCTTTTATTTCTTCCTTGCCCTCCGCTCTCTTATCTCTCTTTGCAGGCTTTTCATTCCCTACTATTGCAGTTGCATCCCGCGATATATGTCCAATTATCTGATCCGATAGATTTTCCCCTACCAACGCCTTGTGCACTTGGTCCCCTAATTCACTTTCTGCAAATTCTTTGAATGCCCTCGAAAATGTCGATTCAGATGGAAACGAACTCTTCTTCTTTACTATCCTGAGCAATTTGCCACCTGCTAAGTAACTTTCACGGGTTACTACACAACTCTTGCTCTCAAAACCGCATATTCTTCCTAAATTCGACATGCTCTTGAGTTCTTCTATCAATGCACCTGTTGTCCCATAGTTATATACTGCCTTCGCTACAAATGCCCTCGCTATCGCATACCGATCCTTCAGTTTTCGCCCCATCCATTGGTACTCCGGTGACTTTACATGCTTCTCTATTTCCACCATTTCTAATATCATTATCAGCTTCTTTTGCTTCTCTGTTATCGGGTCCGTGAAATTTTCCTTAAGATGCGGAAATAAATCCGATTGTATTTTTGCCTTTATCCATGATATTGTTTCTCTTAGGTTCATTAACTCTCCTTTTGTTTGATTTTTGAGGCAACAAATTTTACCAGAAGGAGAGTTAATTTACCTTAACAAAATTCTCTCATTTTATGACTTTTGCAAGAGCCTCTTCTGTAATAGTCATTCCCTGAATACCAATCGCATTTAGTGCGTTCTTTACCTCATCAAGCTTAAATGGTTTTATTATCGCTTCTATTTTTTTCATGCTACCTCCTTACTGAGAGATACTATTAAATTTTCCTTGAAAATGATGCAAATCAAAACGTATACCCACTTTCACCATGTTGAGATATATCGAGGCCGGTCACCTCTGATTCTTCATTAACCCTTAACCCAACAAACCTGTCAAGCAACTTCAAAATAATTGTTGCCATAATAAATGAATAAGCAGCTATAACGAGCACCGCAATCGCCTGAGAGACAAACATCTTATAGTTTCCGAAAAACAATCCGTCAGCCCCTGTCGGATTAATGAGTTTCTGTGCAAAGAGACCTGTGCATAATACCCCTGCCATGCCCCCGATTCCGTGTACACCGAAGGCATCAAGTGAATCGTCATAACCAAATCTATTTTTCATATTCAATGACAGGTAACAGAGGGAGCCTGCAACGACTCCAATGATTAGCGCAGACATTGGTCCAACAAAACCAGATGCCGGTGTTATTGTTGCAAGTCCCGCAATTGAACCAGTAGCAGCACCAAACATTGTAGGCCTTCCCCTGTGTAGCCATTCTATAATGACCCAAATAAGTGTCGCTGCAACAGCAGACGTATGAGTCACTACAAATGCCATTGCACTCAATGCCCCTGAAGAGAGAGCGCTCCCTGCATTGAAACCAAACCAGCCAAACCATAAGAGCCCTGCACCAAGCACAGTCATTGGGAGGTTATGTGGTACAATTGCTTCTTGCATATACCCTTTCCTTTTACCAATAATAACCGCGGCTGCGAGAGCAGATATCCCTGATGAGAGATGCACCACGAGACCACCTGCAAAATCTAACACACCCATGTTTTTCAGCCATCCACCGTTTCCCCATACCCAGTGTGCAATTGGGTCATAGACCACTGTAGACCATACGAGTATAAACATAAAGAAGGCAGAAAATTTCATTCTTTCTGCAAATGCACCTGTAATGAGTGCAGGGGTTATGACAGCAAACATAGCCTGATATATCATAAACGCAATATGTGGAACAGTAGGGGCATAATCAGGATTGGGAACAAGACCAACTCCATTTAATCCTATCCAGCTGAGGTTACCTATTATTCCCCCCACGTCAGGGCCAAAAGCGAGACTGTAACCAAATAATATCCATTGAACGCTCACAATAGCTATTGCAACGAAACTCTGCATAATAGTTCCGAGGACATTCTTCCCTCGAACCATTCCTCCATAAAACAAGGCAAGTCCTGGAGTCATAAGCATTACAAGTGCAGCAGATAAAAGGACAAACGCAGTATCACCAGAATCGATCTTTGGCGATGCCGGTTGAGCAGGAAGTGCCTGCTCAACCGCAGCGGGAGGAGGAAGATTGGCCTGCTCCTCAGCAAACAGAAAGCTCGTAAAAACTACCAGCTCAATTAATATAATTATACTTATCAAACGTTTCATTTCTTCCTCCAAAAAATTTTATAAGCTATATGTAAGGTTAATGCCATACGCAAAGGTTTCATCGAGATGCCCGTTAGGGTTATACCTATGCCTTTTTGCCTTATCAGAAAGTGGAAAACAGTACTGCACAAGAGGCTGTACTGACACATTCTTTGTTATGGGTACTGTGAAGCTTGCTTTTACCATCCCGTCATGAAATGCCCTATATTTTTTGCCTGTGCTACTCTCTGTTTTAAAAGCATCATCATCACCTGCAAAGTATCCTGCAGAAGTACCAAGATCAAGAGTTATATCCTTGTAAACTTTCTCAGAGTGTGATAGGGAAAAGTTGATATAAGTGCCTGGATATGAGGCTATATCACGGTAAATTGTCACTGTTGGCTTAGTAATGATGTCGTAACTCGCACTTAAAAACAGCTCCACGGTCTCAGCAGTATATTTTGTCGCATAGTAAATATATCCACCGGTGAGACTCAGTTTATCAATAGCATAGGTATAACTCAGCGTTAAATCAGTCTCGTTAAAGCTCTTTCTACCAGGCCTGTCAGGTGTAAATAACTGTGTTGCATGTTCATTGCTATCAATGTTCCCCCAGAAGGTTACTGAAAATCCCTTATAAGAGATAGTTACAGTAGGCTGAATGACAGCACTCTTTGAACCAAACTCATATCCCCTGAATATATATCGATTAAATACTCCTGTTGAAATACTCCCTGTTATCTTAGGATCTTCTGCCTTTTGTTCCTCAGCATATGCACCACTCAGAGAAATACACAACAACATAACTATTGTTGTGATACAGATTCTAAAATTTTTCACAAGTAACCTCCTCTCTTACCATATTTTCTCTTTGATGTCTGCTGATTATTTATCGAAAACCGTGCCAACCGTAAGATATTGATTTATAAGTTTATTAATCATTAGAAATGCTACATTTTTGTAGGTTGATACAATTTTAGATGACAAACTGAACCAGTAACAAGAGACTTGTTGAAAAACTCAAATGAGTCTGCAAATCTAAGTGCCGTGAAGGAGCAGTGGTAGCGATTTATAAGCGAGATTGAGGCTGATCGTTAGTTATCCCATACTTTTTCATCTTATACCCTATCTGTCTTGGTGTAAGACCTACTATCCGTGCTGCCTTTGCCTGAACCCAGCCAGACTGCTCAAGGGCAGTGAGGATATTCGATTTCTCCATATCCTCGACCCCTGACTTTAGTGACTCGTTGTGCAAGATACCTTTTGGTGCAACTAATTTGAAATTTATCGGGAGGTCTGAAGACGTAATGGTTTCTTTATTGGTCATGATAACCAACCGTTCTATGGTATTTTCAAGCTCCCTCACATTCCCGGGCCAGTTATAATCCACCAGCACCTTGAGTGCATCAGATGATATGGATATACTCTTTGTGTTTTCCTCGTTAAACCGTATGAGAAAATACTCTACCAGAATTGGAATATCTTCCTTCCGCGCTCTGAGTGATGGAAGAGATATTGGTATCACATTAAGTCTGTAGTAGAGATCCTCTCTGAATTTACTCATTGAAACAAGCTCTTCAAGATTTCTGCTTGTTGCAGTGATAAGTCTCACATCAACCTTTATCGTCCTTTCTCCGCCAACACGTTCAAACTCCTTTTCTTGGAGCACACGCAATATCTTTGGCTGGAGGCTTATAGGCAAATCGCCAATCTCATCAAGGAGTATTGTCCCTCCTGAGGCGAGCTCGAACTTTCCTTTTCTTGCAATGATGGCACCTGTAAATGCCCCCTTTTCATGACCAAAGAGTTCTGATTCAAGTAACCCTTCAGGTATGGCTGCACAATTAAATTTTATAAATGGCCATTTTGCACGTGGACTCATATAATGAATTGCTTTTGCAATCAGCTCTTTCCCTGTACCACTTTCTCCGTATAAAATTACAGTCGCTTTTGAATCAGCAACACGATGGGCAGCCTCAAAAACCTCCTGCATCCTGTCTGAGCTTCCAATGATATTTGGGAGACTGTATCTCCCTTTTAGTTCGTGTTTAAGATTTTCTTTTTCTTGCTCTGATTCTTTGTAATGTTTCCATAGGATTACATATTGGGCGATAATTGATGCTATTATTTCCAGAACCCTGATATCCTCGTCAACTGTTATGGTGCTGTCTTTAAAAATTCTGTCAGCACTCAGGACTCCAACGGATTCCCCCTTAAATGTAATCGGCACACAGAGAAAAGAAATGCCATCCCTTTTCATCCTTGAACCTGTCTTATTGAGAAACAATGGCTCCTCTCCCACATTGGGAATAACCAGGGGTGAACCCTTTTCTAAAACACTTCCTACAATACCCTCACCTATCCTGTATTTTCCTTTTGCGATCTGCTCTTTTGT
>JAGVMY010000079.1 GCA_020053565.1 Thermodesulfovibrionales bacterium | reverse complement strand
GATTACCCGTTTCCCTGCATCACCAAAAGCCCTGTCTTTCATGATAAGCCTGAGGGCTTCTATTGCTTCTTCCATTGTGGATGCTAAAAATGTACCCTTATCTTCTACAAGTTCGTCTACCTTTATTACTAATGGGGTACCCTTTAATCTTACATAATCCTCTGCATGGAGGTATGAAGTAAATACTTTATATTCAGCTGTTGGAATTCGATGAAGCCTCATAAGGTCTTTTGCAAAGACCTTACTCGTTCCGATCTGTGCAGCAGCCCTTTTGGGACCAAATATCCTGCACCCCTCTTTTTTAAATGCATCGACAATGCCTTTTGAGAGAGGTTCTTCAGAGCCAACGATCGTTAAATCTATCCATTCATATTTTACAAAATCAATGAGTGCATCAAAGTTAAGGGGACTCACCTCTATGCATTCCGCAATCTCAGCTATGCCTGCATTTCCAGGACAGCAGTAAATCCTGTTCACGTGACGGCTCTGGGAAAGCTTCCATACAATTGCATGTTCTCTTCCGCCTCCACCAATGACGAGGACTTTCATATAAAACCTCCATTACCATAAAAGACTGCGAGCAGGCACAGGTGAGACCGAAACAATCTTACCTCGCGTGTCAGGTCAGGATGCCTCATTCATTTTCTGATTTTTTCTTCAGCCTTTGTCACAAGCCAGAATACAATACCTATTACTAATGTTGCAGCGATGAGGTAATACATCGTTTCCATCTTTTCATGCTGTAAGGTAGCAATCATTATCTCTCTTATCACTGCGACAAGAGCAACACCCACAAATACGCTGATATATAATTTGCCACCTTTTAGATGAGATATCTCTGTGTTCATGAGTTCTATCATTACCCAGAGTATCAAAAGAGTTCCAAGAGCGGTAATGATACCATGTGCGATATCGCCTCGAAAAAGACTGAGCAAGTCGGAGACAAACATACCCACTATACCAATAGTTATTACTATGAGTGATAAGATGAGGATGAGATTCATTGAAGTGGAAAACCTTTCAGCAAAAGTAACAAGGGCGGTCTTTACCTTATAGGCAGTTGCATATTGCATTATCTCCTCTTCAACATATGCATTTGTAATGATATCGAGATTGATATCAATGATCTTATTCAATGATTCTTTGAGTTCGGTGCGAAGTTCCCGGTCTTCAATTCTCTCAGAGAGCACTTCCATTAAAAATGCTCTCAAAGTATTCATAGAAACACTCAGATAATGCGGTTCAATACCTTCTTTCATGTGGACCCTGCCAATTTTTATTAACCTGTGGTAATAGTGACTGTCATAGTCACCACTGAAGAGCGCTAAAAACCAGCTCTTTTGGTGCTGAGAAAGGTTTTTACGGGTGTCAAGCTTTTCGATTAATAGTGCATCCTTCATCTCATAGATCTTTTCATGGAGACGACGAACGCATTCCTCAGCATAGTCTTTCATGAGCGTAGAGAGAGAGGTGAGTCTCTCCTCATCTTTTGGAGTGAAGTTATAGTGTTCTCTTATTTCTCTGAAGGTATTCATAGATTGAAAATCTTAATTGTCATACACCTACCCAATGATTCAAGAACTATTGAGTACAGAGTCATTTCTTTTTCTCTATAATCGCTGTTAAATAATTTGCAATGACAGTGTCATATCGTGACGTATGCCTGAAAACCTTTTTTGCAAGTTCTAACTTTGTCCTGTAACTCAAGTCTCCATTAAGGTTCTTCATCTCATCTACAATTTTATCATAATCTGATGGATCGACTATGACAGCAACGTCCTGAAAGTTTTTTGAAGCTGAACGGAGCATTGTAGGTCCACCTATATCGATATTCTCTATAGCTTCTTCAAAGGTCACACCCGGCTTTGAGATTGTCTCTTCAAATGGATATAAGTTTACGACTACCATATCTATGGTGTTAATCCCATGCTTCTTGATTTCCTCCATGTCCTTAGGATTGCTCCTTCTTGAGAGTAACCCGCCGTGGATCTTTGGATGGAGGGTCTTTACCCTTCCATCAAGCATCTCGGGGAACCCTGTATATTCAGATACATCTTTTACGGGTATGCCCGCGTCCCTTAAGGTTTTTGCCGTCCCTCCTGTTGAGAGTATCTCAATTCCCATTGCATTCAGTTCCTTTGCAAATTCTGCGATGCCTTTTTTATTTGATACACTTATAATTGCTCTCTTAATCTTTGACATAATACCTCCCTTCTCATAAAAATCAATTATCAATTGAGCCTCTTGCAAAAGTCATAAAAGAGTGTAGTATGTCATGCTGAATTTATTTCAGCATCTAATAAAATCAATCCTGAAACAAGTTCAGGATCATGAGACCCTGAAACAAGTTCAGGGTGACAAAAAGGGACTTTTGCAAGACCCTCATCAATTAACAATTATCATTTATCAATATTGCCATATGCATTTCGTTTTTTCATTGATAATTGACCATTGATAAATGTTCATTTTCCTTTGATGAACCCTTTTTCCATCATGCTTGTATATTTATCATCTCCTATGATGACATGGTCGAGCACCTTTATACCGATTAATTCACCTACATCAACAAGACGTTCTGTTATCAATATATCTTCACGGCTTGGATTTGGATCACCGCTTGGATGGTTATGTATAAATATAACAGATGCAGCAGCTTCCTTTATCGCATCCCTGAATGCCTCACGTGGATGTATCAATGAGTGAGTGAGAGTTCCTTCAGAAATGCGGCAGTCTCTCACTATTCTGTTTTTTGCATCAAGCATTGCACAGCGGAATACTTCCTTTTTCAGATTTTTGAGGCGTTGCTGATAGTATAAATATACATCGTGGCCTGATGAGAAGATAGGGCCTTTTTCGTGTGGCTCTTCAAGAAGCCTTCTCCCAAGTTCAAAGGCAGCCTTTAGTTGTGCAACCTTTGCATTTCCCATTCCTTTGAAAGACGCAAATTCATTCAAAGATGCATTTTCAATATTCTTTAAGTTTTCAAATGAGTTCAATATCTCTATTGCAAGGTCAATGGCGCTTTTGCCTCCGCCTCCTGTCCTGAGTATTATCGCGAGAAGTTGCGCTTCTGACAGATTATGAGCGCCGTGTTTGAGCAGCCTTTCCCTTGGTCTCTCGCCTTCGGGCCAGTTTTTAATACTCTTATATCCCAT